>CANKAJ010000046.1 GCA_947479645.1 Betaproteobacteria bacterium
ACACTGATCGCGCCGAACGGCACACGGCGACAGCGCGATCGATAAATGGGAGGAATGGCATGCGGGGACTCATGATGCACGCGCCGTTGCTGATCAGTGACTTGATCAGCCGCGCCGAGCGCTATCACGGCGATACCGAAATCGTATCCCGGTCGGCAGCCGGTCGGGAGCATCGCTACACCTATGCGGCAGCGCATGCCCGGGCGCGCCGCCTGGCGCGGGCGCTTGCCCGCTTGGGGGTGAAGGCGGGTGATCGCGCCGCGACGCTGGCCTGGAATGGCTATCGGCACTTCGAGTGCTATTACGCGGTCTCCGGTTCGGGGGCGGTGATACACACCATCAATCCGCGGTTGTTTCCCGAGCAGATTGCCTGGATTGCCAATGACGCTGAAGACAGCGTGCTGTTTTTCGATGCGGGCTTCGTGCCACTGGTGGAGCAACTCGCGCCGCAATTAAAGCGTGTGCGGGCCTATGTGCTGCTGGGCGAGCGAGCGGAAATGCCCGCTGCGTCGACCATTCCCGGTCTGCTCTGTTACGAAGATCTGCTGGCAGCTGAAGACGCGGATTATGTGTGGCCCGAGCTGGAGGAGACGACTGCCAGCGGCTTGTGCTACACCTCGGGTACGACAGGCAATCCCAAGGGCGTGCTCTATCATCATCGCAGCACTCTGCTGCACGCATTCATGACCGCATTGCCTGACATGCTCAGTCTGTCCGCGCGCGATGTGGTGCTGCCTGCGGTGCCGATGTTTCATGTCAATGCCTGGGGCTTGCCTTATTCCTGTGCGCTGACCGGGGCCAAGCTGGTGCTGCCCGGGCCGAATCTGGATGGCAAGAGCCTGTACGAACTGTTCGAGGCTGAAGGCGTGACCATGAGCGCGGGGGTGCCCACGGTCTGGGCCGGCTTGCTTGCCTACCTCGACCAGCATGGCAAGCGCTTTTCGCGTCCGCCGCGTCTTGTTATCGGCGGGTCGGCCTGTCCTCCGGCCATGATTCAGCGATTTGAAACGGATTACGGTGTTCAGGTCCTGCATGCCTGGGGCATGACGGAAATGAGTCCGATCGGAACGGTCTGCACGTTAAAGGCCAAACATGCCGGACTCGATGCTGCGGGTCGGCAAGCCGTGATGATCAAGGCGGGTCGGCCGCACTTCGGTGTTGATATGAAGATCGTTGACAATGATGGCCGCGAATTGCCGCGCGACGCAACGGCATTCGGCGATTTGCTGGTGCGCGGGATGTCGGTGCTGTCGGGCTATTACAAGGGCGCGGGCGGCGATCCCCTCAAGGACGGCTGGTTTCCAACCGGTGATGTCGCGACACTGGACGCCGATGGCTACATGCAGATCACGGACCGCTCCAAGGATGTCATCAAATCCGGCGGGGAGTGGATCAGTTCCATTGACCTTGAAAACATCGCAGTCGCTCACCCTGATATCCAGGAAGCCGCCGTCATTGGTGTGTCGCATGAAAAGTGGGGGGAGCGGCCGCTCGTGGTTGCCGTGCGGAAACCGGATGCAAAAATATCCGCAGCGGAATTGTTGGCCTTCTATGAGGGCAAGGTGGCGAAATGGTGGCGGCCGGATGCGGTCATTTTCCAGGATGAATTGCCGCACACTGCGACTGGAAAATTGTCCAAGTTGACCTTGCGTCAGCAATTGAAGGCCTATCGCCTGCCTGATTGAACTGCAGTGCGATGATCGCGCGTTGATACAATTGCGCTGCAGCGATGCTGGGTCGCCATACCCAATTTGAATCCAAAGATAACGCCTACCCCTGGGAGGGGTCATGTTGAAGCTGTTTGGCAGTAACAAGCCCGATCATCCGATGGCCGAATTGAAGGATGCGCGACGCATTCTGGAGGAAGTCCCGGCCAATGATGCTTTCAAGGCGCTGGATGAATTGACGCATTGGCTGGAGTCGGTGCGCACCGTGGAGGGCTTCAAGCCCGAATACCAGGTCCAGCTGGCGCAGCTTATTGATGAGGCGGCGCAAGCGCATGTTCGCAAGTTGCAGCGTGATTACATTTCCAATCCGAGGCTGTCAAAATTTCAGGAGCAGCGCTTGTGGGGCGCGATTCACGGCTTCTGGGGCGAAGTGGCCTCAATGTACCTGGCCTGCATGGATTTGTTTGTGACTGGTGCAAAAGGGGCCGACGCGCTAAAGCCGCTGCTGCCGCTACTGTCAATCCGGGCGCTGCGCGCACTGGCAGCACAGATCAAATGGCGTTACATCCGCTATGGGCCATTTGACAATTCCATCTGGGCCAGCGTGGCCAAGGCGTATGCCCTGGCCGAAACGCGCAAGTTTACCCAGACCAGGCTCGCGGCCTATCCGGGGATACCGGGAGAGTCATCTGCGGAGCAGGAGTTCCTGCGCGCCGTCATGATGGCAGCGTCATCCCCGGACAGCCTGCTTCCCGTGGAAATCGAAATTGCCGAGCGATTTATTGCGTATTTTTCCACTTCATTCAAGCTGGTGCCGGAGCAGCAGCCGGATATTGCCTACTGGATTGATCTGGCGGTGGGGCATCCGCCATTGCGGCTGGCACGGCCACCCCAGCATGCGCCCAGCCTGCGTTTTTTTGCGGCGGGCAAGGCCAGCCAGGAACTGGATGAACTGATCAAGAGCACGACAGCGAGCGGCCAGGTGCCTTCCACGATCAATCTGGGCGGAAACTACGAGCCTGCAATGGTGCTTGGCGTACTCAAGCATCTGGGCCTCTACTGGTCGGCCAAACCGCCCGAGCGCCGCCATCCGCGGCATCGGGTCAAGTCCCGGCTCAATGTTTCGCCGGGTCTGCAGGGGATTCTTGCAGTGCTGGATCAGAGTTCATCGCTTGATTTCAACCAGGATCACGTGGAGAACTGGATTGTCGAGGATGTCAGCGCCGGCGGTTTTGGTGCAACCATTCCCCGGGTCAAGGGTGAATGGCTGAAGGTCGGTTGCCTGGTGGGGTTGCAACCGGAAGGGGGCGACAACTGGGTCATCGGCATTATTCGCCGATTGAATCGTGATACGGCGCTGCAGGGATCGGTGGGCATTCAGTCACTGGCGCGAATTGCCATTCCGATGCAATTGCAAACCCAGAACGGTGCCGATGCCGAGTCGGCGATTTTGCTCAATCCGGCAACTGATGCGCTTGAACTGCAGTTTCTGCTCAACCCCGGGGTGTTCGTTCCAGGACAGAGTTTCCGGTTCGAACGCAATGGCCAGACCGTATTGTTGATGCAGGCGAGCGTGATTGAGCGGGGCGATGACTATGAGTTGTTGCGTGCCCGTCAGATGATTCAGGATGCCAGCGAATAACGAACGGGCACTACTTCCCGATTATCTGCTGCAGCCAGGTGCTGATGTCGGTGATTTCTTCAGCGCAGACCGAATGGGGCATCGGATAGTCGTGCCATTCCACGCCGTAGCCAAGCTGCTCCAGTACCGCTTTTGAGCGCTGTGCGCGCTCAATGGGAATGACCGGATCGGCACTGCCGTGCGCCATGAATATGGGAATGTCGCGATTGATCATGGTTGATTCCGCGGGCAGCAGATCAGCCATGGGTACATAGGTGGACAATGCCATGATCCCGGCCAGTCGTTCCGGGTGACGCAGTCCGGTGTGCAACGCAATGGCGCCGCCCTGGGAAAAACCGGCCAGAATGATCCTTGATGCCGGTGAGCCACGCGTCTTTTCGCGGGCAATCAGGTTTTCAATGGCGGTCTGGGATGCACGCACGCCCTGTTCGTCTTCGCGGCGCAGGGTCGAGTTGGTGATGTCGTACCAGGCGCGCATGACCATGCCGCCGTTGATGGTGACCGGTTGCATGGGGGCGTGCGGGAATATGAACCGGATTGCGACGGGGGGCAGGTCCAGTTCCGGCACGATCGCGGCAAAGTCATTTCCGTCCGCGCCCAGGCCGTGCAGCCAGATGACGCTGGCCTGCGGATTGGCTGCGGTTTCGATTTCGATGCCGGCTTTGGACTCGGTCTTCATGGTTTCGGCCTTATGGCTGACTTGGGACGGAATGCCTTGATCACCGACTCGTGTGTCTCGATATAGGGGCCGCCGATCAGATCAATACAGTAGGGTACTGCCGCGAATATGCCCGGAACAATCGCTTTGCCAGCCGCATCCTTGAGTCCTTCCAGGGTTTCGCGAATTGATTTCGGCTGTCCCGGAAGATTGATGATCAGCGTGCCCTTGCGGATGACCGCGACCTGACGGGATAGTATCGCCGTGGGAACAAACTCAAGGCTGATGCGGCGCATCTGCTCCCCGAATCCCGGCATGAGTTTGTCTGCGACAGCCATGGTGGCTTCGGGGGTGACGTCGCGCGGTGCCGGTCCGGTCCCGCCCGTGGTGAGAATCAGATCGCAGCCCGTCACGTCAGCCAGTTGCGCGAGCGTCGCCTCGATGATGGGCTGTTCGTCGGCGATCAGTCGTGTTTCAGTGCGCCAGGGGGTGGCCAGTGCTTTGCCAAACCATTCTTCAAGCGCGGGAATGCCTTCATCCCTGTAGACGCCAGCCGAAGCCCTGTCGCTGATCGACACCAGGCCAATAAGCAACTCGCGGTCGGGGTTCGAGTTCATGGGTGTTCCTGATCGCCGGGGTTGTCTGCAATGCGCTTCAACTCCTGGAACAGTTCGCGAAATGCGCGTGGCGGCTTGCTGCGTTCGCGTTCTTCCCTGACATTGCGGATCAGCGTGCGCAGGCGCTGGGTATCGACGCCGAATTGTTGGTGCTGGGTGATGTATTCGCCCAGCGCACCTTCCTCACTGATCAGGCGCTCGCGCCAGCGCTCCAGCTGATGCAGCTCAACTGCCGAGCCGCGTGATTGGCCGTCCCATTCGTCCAGTTTGGCGCGGATCGGTTCAGCGTCGATATTGCGCATCAATTTGCCGATGTATTGCATTTGACGACGCCGTGCTTCCCGTCTGGACATATTCCTGGCGTCGTGTACCGCCAGCTGCAGCGATTCGGGCAATGCCAGCGTCGTCAGTTGTCCCTCGCTGAGCGCGACAAGCCGCTCCCCCAAGTCCTGCAATTCGTGCATTTCACGTTTTCGCTGGGACTTGCTGACCGGAATGTCTGTTGTGTCGCTGTTGTCGTCTTGCATGTTCTGGTGTGGATGCCGATGGGATGTGTCTTGCGGCTGTTATGATACCGGCTTTCCTGCTTCTTTCCCCCAAATATGAGCTCTCCAAAGTCACGTTTCAGTTATCCACTTTCCACCCTGGAGTCGATTTCGGCCGATGTACTCGCTCGCGCGCGTGAAAATGGCGCGACGGCGTGCGAGGCCGATGTTTCCGAAGGTTATGGGCAGACCGTCACGGTGCGCAAGCGTGAAGTGGAGACGATTGAATATAACCGGGATAAGGGTATCAGCGTCACTGTATACGTGGGCCAGAAGAAGGGGCACGCCAGCAGTTCTGATTTTTCCCCACAGGCCATTCGCGATACCGTTGACAAGGCGTTGACCATTGCGCGCTTTACCGCGAACGATGATTGCGCCGGGCTTGCCGAGCGCGAACTCATCGCGGGGCCGGACGCCAGGCGCGAACTTGACCTGTTTCATCCATGGGATCTTCCTGTCGAGAAGGCCATTGAACTGGCTCGCGAATGCGAAGCGGCGGCATTGCGGCTGGACCGGCGCATCAGCAATTCCGAGGGTGCCAATGTTTCCGGGCAGCAGTCGCAATTTGTCTATGCCAACAGCCATGGTTTCACCGCCGGATTTCCCACATCGCGACACTACATTTCCTGCTCCGTGATTGCCGAGGAAAACGGGAAAATGCAGCGCGATGACTGGCATTCGTCGAAACGTTCCCCGGCCGATCTTCCTTCGGCGAAAGCCGTTGGTGATTATGCCGGGCGACGCGCGCTGGCGCGCATGGGCAGCCGCAAGATGTCGACAACCGAGGCGCCGATTTTGTTTGAAGCGCCGGTGGCCAGTTCCCTGATCGGGCATTTCGTGTCCGCAGTGTCCGGTGGCAGCCTTTACCGCAAAGCATCGTTTTTGCTCGACAGCCTGGGCAAGCCGGTGTTTTCTCCCCTGGTCAATCTGGTTGAGCGGCCGCATCTGGTGCGCGGGCAGGCCAGCTCCTGGTTCGATGACGATGGCGTCGAAACGCGGGATCGCGATGTGGTGCATGGTGGGGAGTTGCAGGGCTATTTTCTGGGCAGTTACTCCGCGCGCAAACTGGGCATGCAGACGACCGGCAATGCCGGTGGTAATTACAACCTCATACTGGAGCATGGCTCCGACAATCTGGAGCAGCTGATTCGCAAAATGGGTCGCGGGTTGCTGGTGACGGATCTGATGGGCCAGGGGATCAACCTGATCACGGGCGATTATTCCCGTGGTGCAGCTGGATTCTGGGTCGAGGGTGGGGAAATACAGTATCCCGTCGAGGAAATCACCATCGCCGGGAATCTGAAGGACATGTTTCGCGGCATTGCTGCCATCGGCAGCGATGATCTGGTCCGCGGTTCACGCACGACTGGTTCCATTCTGGTCGAGAACATGACTATTGCGGGCAGCTGAAAGCGGCATCCGACTCGCCGAGCGTCGCGATTGAAAGCAGCGTGTGCTAATCACTCCGCATGGATTACGGCATAGCACGGCAGATCCGTTCTACTAGCGAAAAGAAGGACCGCATGCCCACGCCACCAGCGAGCGTCTGACGCCAGACTCCACGGGAGTGACGCGATGGGCCAGATAGGACGGAAAAAAGATCGCTGAACCCACTGGCCGCGACTGCGACAGGGTAGGGGCATTGATGAATTCGAGCATGCCTCCCTGATAGTCATTGGCATCGCTAAGCTGCAAGGTCATGGAGAGTTTGCGCAGGCTGGTTGTTCCCGGTCCCAGGTCCATATGCCAGTCGAAGTGTTGTTCGGCGCCGTACACGGTGTATTGAAGTGCATCGATAAATCCGGTGAGTTCGAGTCCGAAGTGCCGGCCCGCCTCGACAAACAGCATGCCCAACCGATGGAACAACCAGTGCGATTCGGGTTGCGGTTCGATCCAGGCGATATGGCTGACACGATAGCTTTCCTCGCCAAGTTCAACGCGACCGTCGGTGCGCGGCAGGGTCTCACCCAGCGCAATGACCGCCTGGCATTCATCGGGAGTCAGCGCATTCGGACGAAGCTGTATGGTCTGAAGCGCATTGTTTTCGCCCAGATCACGCGCATTGCGGAACGGGTCCGTGCCCGGTGTCCAGCTTAGCGCCAGGGCTTGCGCCGGGGTCGCTTCAATATGCGAAGGGAAGGTGTAGAGGAGGCTTTGTTCCACTGCGGCCATTCTGTAGATTGGGTCAGAGACGCTGAAGGGTGGGTAATCGAAGGGACGGGGCCCATTTTAGTGCAATGGCCATTGACGGCCCAGATCACGGAAACGAGTTACTTGACATATAAATGATAATGGTTATCATTATCGTTATTGAGGAGCTGAATCTGCGATCGTTCGCGACGAGCAAAACAGCGAGCGCAGCCAAATTCGGCAAAAATATCGTATGCAGGTTTTTCTTATGTCTCGGCTTTTGAAAAGGGGTTTTGATCATGGGCAAGTCTGGTTTGGGTATTCTTGTTGCGTCGCTAGCGACGACTCTTTTTTTCGCGTCACCGGCCAGTGCAACCGGACTGGCGACTTGCGACTCCGGGCCGCAGACCGGCTGGCAGCCGCAAGCCAAACTGGAGGCAACGTTGAAGACGCAAGGGTGGCAGGTGCGCAGGATCAAGATCGATGGTGGTTGTTATGAGGTGTACGCCCTTAATGAAAAAGGTGAGCGTGTCGAAGCGTATTTTCATCCAGTCACGCTGGCCCCCGTCCCGACAAAACGCTAGCGGATGCCTCTGGAAAAGGCCATCGTGACCACCGATGGTGGCGAGCATGGTCAGGCTGCGGACGCACGCGTTCGTGTCTGGGATCCGCTCGTTCGAATCATGCATTGGGGGTTGGTCTTCAGCGTAGCGTTGGCATGGTGGACCTGCAATGGGGGCGGTGTATTGCATGAATGGGCGGGCAACACGACGCTGATGATTGTCGTGTTGCGCATTGTCTGGGGCTGGGGCGGCCCCCCTTATGCTCGCTTCCGGCAATTCGTCCGTGAACCTGCGGCGATCCGGCATTATGCAAGGCAGTTGTTGGCGCGCAAGGCGCCGCGTTATGTTGGCCACAATCCCCTGGGTGGCTGGATGATCCTGTTGCTGCTCATCGATGTGGCGCTGACCGGCCTCAGCGGCTGGCTGTATACCACCGACGCCTATTGGGGTGAGCAATGGCTGGAGTCAGTGCACAACGTGCTTGCGTGGTCATTGCTTGCGCTTGTCACATTGCATGTTGCCGCAGTGGTGGGGATGTCAATTCACCATGCCGAGAATCTGGCCGGGGCGATGATCCACGGGCGCAAGCGCCCTGGCGTTGGTGACGATATCGCCTGAGGTCTCGCTGCTGGCCGAGGGATACTTGTCTCGCCTGCTAAAGCAGTATTTCAGGCTGAAACTTTTCTCCGTGTCGCCCAGTATCCAAGCGCGACCAAAGCAAGCGCGAGCACTTGTGCGCCCAGACTTTCGATGGTGGGATGGATGCCTAGCATTGGTACGGTGATGAAATTTACCGTATTCATTTCTACTAGGCCGGCTTCCTGCAGACCGGCGATGCCCTGGCCGGCAAAGGCCACGGCCATCAGCGCGAGCAGCAACGACATCACCGAGAAGAATGGCCCCAGCGGCAGGCGCAGGCTGTATTTGAAAATACCCCAGCCGGTCACGGCCAGCAGCACCGCTGCGGCGGCAATGCCGCCCGCGACCGCTTGATGGCCGTTATCGCCCGCCTGTACCCACAGCGCTTCGTAGAACAGCACGACCTCGAACATTTCGCGATAGACGGCAAGAAAGGAAACCGATGCCATCGCCCACAGGGTCTTCTTTTCCAGTGCCGCGCCCACCTGTTCGCGCAGGAAGCGGCTCCATGCCTGTGCCTGCGATCGGCCGTGTAGCCAGTAGCCGACGTAAAGCAGCATTGCAGAGGCAATCAGGGCGGTTACGCCTTCGGTCAATTCACGGTTCGCACCCGAGATGCCGATAAAATAAGTGGCGACCAACCAGGTGACGGCGCCAAGCACCAGCGCGATCATCCAGCCCGCATGCACCCAGACCAGTGCGTCGCGCCGGCCGGTCTTGGTGACGTAGGCAATGATGGCCGCAAGCAGCAGGATTGCCTCCAGTCCCTCGCGCAATAGAATGATCAGTGCGCTGACGAAGGCGGCGGTCGGTGACAGACCGCCGCCGCCGAGTTTTTCCTCGGCAGTCGATAGCAGCGCATCGATGTGTCGCACCTGATTTCGCACGCTGTCGATGGGTGCCCTGGAGCCCAGTGCGTTGCGCAACGCCAGCATTTCACGCTCGATGTTGAGGCGCAAATCATGGTCGACGTTGTCGAGTCCTGATTCGGCAAGTTCGAACCCCTCGAGATAGGCAACGACGGCGAATTGTCGTGCCGCAGCGTAATCGCCTTTTTCAAATGCGATCAGCGCATCGGCAACGCGCTGGCGCGAGAAGGCAATCGGCGACGGCCTGTTGGCCGCCACGGCCTCGGGATGGGCGCGCAGATATTCCTGTATCAGCGCCGCCTTGTCCCCAAATTCCTGTCTGATTTCATTGTTCGACCGCGTGACTACGTTGGCGAGGTCGGGATAGACCGAAAGTCCTTCGCCGGATTTCCACAATGCCTGGGCCTTGCTGATACGTTCCGTCGGCACGCCCAGATTCGACACATAGAAAGCCAGTGCCCAGCGATCCTCCTCACTCAATGTTGCAAACGCCTTCATTGCGGTTCCAGCGACACCGAGTGAAATGGTGTTGTACATACCGTAGGCGCTACGACTCGCCATACGCTCGGCATTGTGAAAATTGGCCGGGGCGGGGTCAAGACCCTTGGCGTCCGGTCCGTCTCCTCGCCCCTGGGCGCCATGGCAGGCGGTGCATTGCTGCGAGTAAAGCGTGGCGGCGCGAACTGAATCAGGTGCGCGCCGCGGTACGACCTGCAAGCGGTATGCGCCGATCAGGGCCCAGCGCAGTTTTCCGGAGGATTCGGTAATGGCCTGGTCAGCGGTCTTGGCGGCGATCTGCTTTGCCAGCGTTTCGGCGGCACCGACCAGGGCGGATTTGCCGGCGGTGTCGGGAAGTCCTTTGATCTGCTCGACGATCTGCACGGCGAACCCGAGCATCTCCTTATATTCGCTTTCGTCCTTGACCTTGCCCATGTCGACCGCCCCCGGATAATCGACGCCGATATAGTCGAGCAGATGCACAATGGTTTGCGCCTCTTGCTGCGCGTTGGCGGCTCCGCACACCAAGGCATTCAGCGCCACAACAAGCATCAGGGCAGAAAGCAGACGGTTAATTGGATTCATTGGACTCATTGGTTACGGTTCAATCGTTCTGTAACGGATCGGTCACGAAGCCGATGCGGGTCGGTCCCAATCTGGCGGCGTCCGACATTATCTGCGCGACGTATCGATAGGCAACGCTGCCATCGGCACGGACATGGATTTCGGGTTACGGATTGTGCAGTGCGACTGCCTGTATTCGGTGGTGCCAGGCGTATTGTTCCAGTGCGTCACCATTCCAGTCATCATTGTTTCAAGAATCGATTGCGACTTGCACATTATCAGGCTTGGTGATGTTGCGTGTCGAACTGGCCCTGGGTAGATCCACGTCTGGTTACGCCTGCAGGGAGATTTTTGTGGTGTTGGCTGTTATTGCTGGCAAATGATAATAGTTATCATTTGCATTGTCAATTCATGATCGTCCGATGCAGAGCGTGCTAGCCTTGAAGTGATCCAAGAGTGAACGTAAGCATCATATTAGGAGTGGTAGTGAAGAGACTGACGTGTTGCTGAAACCATGTCCGCGATGACCTCTTTGGCCTTGGCCCGCTTGTTGTCGGGCGGGCAAGCGCTATCCCTGGACAGACTTGCCGCGCAAACGGGAGCATCGCCTCAGACCATCCGCCAGAATCTCGGTGCGCTGCAGGCGTTGGGCGTCAGGGTGCTTGATGATGGGTTTGATCGATATCGACTGGACGCACCGCTGGATTTGCTGGATGGCACGCGACTGAGGCGTGATTTGGCCACTAACGTCCCCGGACTCGTCATCGATATCCTGGATGAATGCGATTCGACCAGCACCGTACTTGCGTCGCGCCTGCCAGCGGCGCCCAGCGGTATGGTTGTTACCTGTGAGTATCAACACGCGGGTCGCGGACGGCGTGGTCATCGCTGGACATCCGGACTGGGGGCAAGCCTGACGTTTTCCCTGTTATGGCGTTTTGGCGGCGGATCGGCCGCGCTGTCCGGCTTGTCGCTGGCAGTCGCTGTGTCGGTCTGCAGGGCGCTGAAGCACCGGGGTATTGCCGGCGTTGTCCTGAAATGGCCTAACGATCTTTTGTTTGAGGGCCGCAAGCTTGGGGGAATTCTGATTGAAATCAGCGGTTCTCCCCAGGGACCCAGTACTGCCATTATTGGTATTGGCCTTAATGTGCGTCTGCCCGCTGAAGTCAGCGCTGCGATTGATCGGCCGGTGACGGATCTGGCCGAAGTTGCGAATAAGGGCGAAGGAAGTGCCAATGCGCTGCCATTGCCCGATCGCGGCAGCCTGCTCGTTGCGGTGCTGACCGGATTGGCCGGGATGCTGCAGCGCTATGAGAGTGACGGGTTTGCCGTGTTCAGGCCGGAGTGGGAGGCGCAACATGCCCATCAGGGAAAATATGTGTATCTTCTCAGGGATAATCTGACTGTCGCCGAAGGCGTCGCAGTCGGTGTTGGTGACGACGGGGCGTTGCTGCTGCGCACGGCGAATGGAGTGGAACGTTTTCACAGTGGCGAAGTATCGCTGCGTACATCCGGCATGGGCATGTAAATGTCACCGGTTAGAATCGGCACAGCGATCAGGCGCAAAAAATGAAGATACTGGCAATTGACTGCGGGAATACCCGTATCAAATGGGGATATTGGGACGGGGTGTCATGGACTCGCCTCGGCGCAGTGAGTCACATTGGGTTGGGCGAACTTCAAAACGCCTTTTCCAGCTTGCCCGAGCCACAGCGCATCGTGGTGGCGAACGTTGCCGGTGCAGACATTGCCTGGCAAATCGAGAGCTTGTGCAAGCCTATCGCCGTGCCGGTGTCCTGGGTCAAGCCCCAGGGCGAGCAATGCGGTGTCAGCAATGGCTATGCCGAACCCGCGCAACTTGGCGTGGATCGTTGGGCGGCATTGATTGGAGCCTGGCATCACCAGCATGGCGCGTGTCTGGTGGTGGGCGCAGGCACGGCGACGACAATTGATCTGTTGTCCTCCAGTGGACAATTCTGCGGCGGAGTCATTTTGCCCGGCCTGGCATTGATGAAGCGTTCCCTGGCGGAAAATACAGCCCAGTTGCCCTTGGCACAAGGCGCCTATGTGCCGGAACCGCGCGATACGGCGGATGCGATTGAGTCCGGTGTGCTGCATGCGCAGTCGGGTGCCATCGAACGATTGTTTGCACACTTGACTGCGGCGGAATTACGACATGGCCGCAGCACACCCGTGGCTTGTCTGATATCGGGCGGCGCGGCCGCGCCAATCGCTGCCTGCCTTGCGATTCCGTATCGATTGGTCGATCAGTTGGTACTGGATGGATTGGGGCGTATTGCCGAATCGTTATCGTGAGAACCCGATGAGACTGACTCTGCTGCTGCTATTGCTGGTAAACGTCACGTTTTTCGCATGGTCGCAATATTTTGCCTCGTCAGCGTCTGTTGATAGTCATTTGCTGGAACAGCAACTGAATCGCGATGCAATCAGGTTATTGCCACCCACTGAAGTCAGCGCGGTGGCCTCGGCGCAGAAGGCTGCGGTCGGAACCGTGGCGTGCCTGGAGTGGGGGGCGTTCAATGCTGGCGATTTATCTGGCGCCGAGGAGGCTCTCGCCCCTCTGGCACTGGGAAACCGGCTCAGCCAGCGACGTGTCGATGAAGTGGCTGCCTACTGGGTGTTCCTGCCGCCACAAGCGACGAGACCGGCAGCCGTGCAAAAGACTGGTGAGCTCAAGCGTCTGGGCATCGAGGATTACTTCATCGTGCAGGATGAGGCCAGAACCCGCTTTACCATATCACTGGGTGTGTTCCGCAGCGAGGAAGCGGCCAAAAACCACCTGGAACAACTGCGTGCAAAGGGCGTGCGTACAGCACAGGTCGGCCCGCGCGATACGCATGTGCAGCGAATTTTCTTCCGGGTACGTAATGTTGCTGGCCCGCTGAATGCCAAGTTGGATGAATTGAAACAGGATTTTCCGGGCACCGACCTGAAGGCGTGCGAAGCGGTTGCTGCAGCCAGCGTCGAAAAACCCTAGAAAAAAATAATCATTGTTATCAAATAAGGAATATAGTTTCCTATAATAAAGAGCTAACCGTTATATTGATATCAATATAAGTTCTTTATTATCGGCTTTAGGCATTCTTCAATTTGATGGCTGTCGGCACGGAGTCTTCATAAGGCACGCCACAGGAAACCCGCACCGCCGGCGATCACGATGGCGTCCATGATGTTTGTATGGGTCCGCACCGTGAATTTTTTAAGCAGCCAGCGGGCGACAAATGCGCCTGGTACGGTACACAGGCCGATCAGCAAGCCGGCCAATGCCAGCTGGGTGTCTACGCGCAGGCTGCCGGAGAATACGGCGACTTTCGCCGCATTCATGATGATGGCGATGGTTGCATCCGTACCGATCAGAGCGGCACCCTGAACGCCGGCAGCCATCAGTATGGACAGAAGTATCAATCCGGTTCCCGTGGTTCCTCCGAAGAGCAGGCCAAAACTCATGCCCGCCACCATGACGCCGCGTCGTTCCAGCTGATATTTCTTGTGCGCAAGAAAACGGCGCAAGGGCACGCTCAGCAGCAGAAATACGCCAAGCAGCAGGGCAACTGCGGGAGTGTCGAGTTTGGTGAAGGCATAGGCGCCCACCATACTGGCAGGGACGCCGCCGACAAGAATCCTGCGTACCTGCGTGGCGTCGATATCCCTGTAGAAGGCGGCAATGCGGCTGGCGTTGGTGACCACTGCCACGATGGCCATGACGGGAATAACGTTCACAATGCCGATCACCGGTGCGACAAAGATGGGCAGGATCAGACCGACGCCGTAGCCGGCCAGCCCACCCAGTATCGAAGCGGCAAATGCCGCCGCGCTGATCAGGGCGAGTTGCGATACGCTGATTGCGGAAAGTTGAAAAGCGGTATCCATGAATTTTGCTCGGAGCGTCGGCCGTGGCGGCTGATCAGTTCCTGCGTATGCGTTCAACCAGTGCCGTAGTCGAGCGCTCATGCTCGAACGGTATGGACAAAACACTGCCCCCCCAACCGCGAACATCGGTGGCGCCGACGATGGACTCCTGCTTCCAGTCCCCGCCTTTAACGAGTATGTCGGGCTTGCATGAAAGGATGAGAGCAAGCGGAGTGTCTTCATCGAACCAGGTCACCACACTGGCTGCTTCCAGCGCCGCAATCACCGCCATGCGATCGGCGAGCGGGTTTATCGGGCGATCCTCTCCTTTGCCCAAGCGTCTCGCCGAGGCGTCGCCGTTCAATGCCACGATCAGACTGGCGCCCTGGGCGCGAGCCTGAGCGAGATAGGTCACGTGCCCGCGATGCAGGATGTCGAATACGCCATTGGTAAATACCAGGGGCCGTTCAAGATTGCGTACACGCTGATTGAGTTCAGCTGGACTGCAGCGTTTGGCTTCGAACAGCGGCCTGGCATAGGTGGTCATGGATGGAATGAATCTCAGGAGAGGAAAGTGGCGAAATTGCGAGCAGTATAAAGTAATCGCCATGACAGGCGACCGTCGGTCTCGATCCATCACCATCCTTTACAATGCGCGCAGGAAAAATTTCCCCGTCATCGTCGGACAGCCGGCGTGAGGTTTCCTCGAAATCACAGCAAGGGATGTCGCACGTATGTCCGAATCAAACACAGCCCCACGACCCGAGCATCCGGAACAATCCGGCCCGCGTCCGCGCATCGGCCCGCTCAGGTTATTACTCGTTTTCAGCCAGGTGACGATATCCGGGTTTGGTGGAGTGGCGCCGTTTGCCTACCGTGCCTTTGTTGAGCGCAGGCGCTGGCTGACCAACGCGGAGTTCGCCGAGATGTTTGCGTTCGGTCAGTTGATGCCCGGGCCCGGTGTGACGAATTTCGCGCTGACCATGGGCTACCGCGACAGCGGCGCGATCGGCGCCATTGCGGCGGTTACCGGGATCGTGACGTTGCCGGTGCTGTTGATGCTGCTCATCGGCATGACTTACAACCAGTACGGAAACCTGCCGCAGGTGCGTGATGCGTTGACCGGCATGTCCACGGTAACGGCCGGCCTGGTGGTTGCGATGGCGCTGAAGATGTCAGCGGGCATGCACCGCAGGCACAGGAGTCTGCTATTGCTTCTGGCGGCGTTTTTTGGTCTTGGTGTCATGCGCTGGCCATTCTTGATGGTGATCAGTGTGCTGGCGATATTTGGAATATGGATGTCATGGCGGGAGTCCCATTGATGGATGACCTGGCCTGGTACGAATCACCGATGTGGATGTATTCGGCTCATCTGGCAATGCTGTCATTCGCGGCACTGGGTGGGGGCATTGCCATGCTGATGCCCGAATTGCAGCGATTTCTGGTTATAGATCATCAGTGGATGACGAATGAACAATTCGTGTCAGCATTCACGATCGGTCTTGCATCACCCGGCCCGAATTTTCTGTATGTGGTACTGCTTGGCTGGAATCTGGCGGGTTTGAAAGGGGCATTGCTGGCGACATTTGCCGTGATGATTCCGCCCAGTCTGGTCTGCTATGGCGTGTTGCGTTTCGGCCAGTCCAGGGTGAGTCCTCGTCTCCAGAAAGCCATGCGCGAGGGGCTAGCGCCAGTGTCTGCAGGGATGATGCTGGCATTCGGCTGGCTGCTGTGCAGTTCAGTTGACACCAATTGGAGTGCCGCGCTGGTCACATTGTTGACTGTCTTGGTGGTGATGCGCACGCGCATCAATCCGGTCGTGCTGGTCGGGGTGGGGGCTTTGCTCGGTATGGCCCGTCTGGTCTAAGCCAGCCAATCCGGGACGACTTTGCTAAAGCGACTGCCAGTGCAGGGACTAGCGCGCCGGCGCCGCGGAAATGTATTCAAACACCCGAACGACCTTCTGCACGCCGCCGGTGGTTCGCGTGATCTCTGTCGCGTCATCGGCTTCCTTGCGAGTGACCAGCCCCATCAAATGGGCCACTCCTGCTTCGGTTACTACCTTGACGTCATTGGGTGAGAACAGGCCGGCGGAAACAAAACCAGCCTTGATCTTGCCTGTCAGATAAGTGTCGTTGGAGCGCCCACCGAAGGAACTCAGTCCTGATACCTGCAGTTCATTCACGACGCTCTTGACCTGTGGAATCTCGGCGACGAGTCGTTCCACTTCCGATCTTGTCTGTGCCGTCAGCGCTTCACCCGTCAGCAGCACGGTATAGTTGAAACTGGTGATGTTGACGTGCACCTGATCTTTCAATTTTTCCGCGATACGGCTTGATGCGGTCAGCTCGATGCGCTGATCGCCGAGTACCACCTCGGGCTGGCGACGGTCCACCGCCACCATGGCGGCGGTGCCCGCCCCTGCGGCTACCAGGGGTAAGCAGCCTTGCAAAAAGGGGACAGCCCAGAGTGTCAGACCCAGCGCGAGCAGCCGAAATGAACGTGCAATCATTATTCGTCTCCCAACAGCAGAAAATCGATTCCGTCGCAAAGACAGTGCAGCGTCAGCAGGTGCACCTCCTGGATGCGCCCTGTCTTGTCATGGGGCACGCAGATGTGGACATCATCTGCACGCAGAATCTTCGAGATTTCACCGCCATCGCGGCCGGTCATCGCAACCACCTTCAGGTCACGGTCCTGCGCTACCTGGATGGCGCGAATGACATTTTTTGAGTTGCCGCTGGTTGATATCGCCAGCAGCACATCGCCGGGCATGCCCAGTGCGCCGACCTGTTTGGAAAATATCTCCTCGAACGCATAGTCATTGGCAATTGCGGTTAACGTGGAGGTATCGGTTGTCAATGCAATCGCTGCTAGCGCCGGGCGCTCGCGCTCGAAGCGATTGAGCAGTTCTCCGGAAAAATGCTGCGCATCTGCCGCCGAGCCGCCGTTGCCGCAGGCGAGTATCTTGCCGTTGGTAAGCAGCGATTCAACCATGCACTCAATGGCACGCGCGATTGGCGCCGCCAGCACCTCGACGGCCTTGAGCTTGGCCTGGGCGCTATCACGGAACTGCAGATCGATGCGAGCCTCAAGGTTAAGGCTCTCAAGCTTGGAATTGCTCTGATTGGAAGTTTTTTGCATGTGACGATTTTACCTGAAGCGTCTGTTGGAATAGGCGCAATTCTCTGTTGAGGCGAGAGAGCTGATTTGAAGACCATGCCAATTGCGAATGGTTCCCTGTTGGCACAATATCGGCGGATTACTTCACGAATACCTCATATTCAACCCGTAAGCGTGGATTTCGATGCGCTTGCAAGCGGCTGATTCTCGCAAGTACAGGTTCTCCGCGGTCCATGGCCCAGGCGAGCGCTGAGTTTTGCGATCGTGGCACATAGCCCAGTTTGCTGTCGTGCCAGAGTACCCCGACGGCATTTGCATCATGGGGGTTGTCTGGTTCGCGCCAGAGCACCAACGTGTCGCCCACCCGCATGTCGGAAAACACCTTCGGCGCACTGTGATAGTTGAATCCCGCCAACGGTGAGCTTTGCACCAGCAGGCGTACCGACTGAGCGTGCGCCGCCGAGATGTTCAATGCGGTTGTCAGCATCAGGATCAGTCCCATGGCTAGCAATCCGGGGTCTGGGCGCTTAAGCACTTTAAGTACTGAATGCATTGCGTATCCATTCAAGGTCCTTGCCCTGCTCGTCCGCCATGAGTACCACATCGAAGCGACAAGGCGTCGACGGCTTGCGGGCCAGATAAAGGCTGGCCGCGGCAATCAGCCTGGCTTGTTTGCGCCGGTCGATACTGGCCGCGGCGCTGCCAAAACGGATATTGGAGCGTAATCTCACTTCGACTATAACGATCGAATCCCCGTCTCGGCATACAAGGTCGATTTCGCCGAAGCGGCAACGCCAGTTGCGTTCGAGCAACTGCAAGCCCTGCTTCCGGAGAAAATCGGCCGCAAGTGTTTCCGCTGTTTCGCCGATCTTTTTGTTCATGCATCACCCTAAGGTACACTTGGGGTCAGCAACCACAGGTCGTGGAGCCCTGCCGGCTACGTTCCGCAAGTGATCGTTCAGACGATCGAATCGTAATGCTGTAACAGAGGATATTGCATGAGAGCACAACTAATTTGCAAATGGCTTGCCGGACTATGCCTGGCATTCGGCATACAGGCAGCAGTCATTGCACAATCCTATCCTGCCAAGACTGTGCGTATCATCGTGCCGTTTCCACCGGGTGCCGGTGCAGATACCACCGTCAGGTTGTTTACGCCCAAGCTCACTGATGCGCTGGGGCAGCAGTTTATTGTTGACAATCGTGCCGGTGCTGCAGGCAATATCGGTGCGGAAGCTGCGGCCCGCGCAGCGCCCGATGGCTATACCTTTCTTGTGGCGCCAGCGTCGCTGGCGAGCAGTCAGTCGATGTACAAGAACCTGACGTTTGATCTGGCGCGCGACTTTACGCCGGTTGCCATGCTTGGATCGGCGCCGTTTGTTCTGGCCATTCATCCTTCGGTGCCGGCCAAGACGGTCAGGGAGTTGATCGCGTATGCAAAATCCAACCCAGGGAAGCTTAATTTCGCGTCAACCGGCGTGGGGGGGGTCAACCATCTGGCAGGCGAATTGTTCAAGAGCATGGCAGGCATTGATATCGTACATGTGCCTTACAAGGGAACTTCCACTGCCATTCCGGACCTGATTGGCGGGCAGGTTTCCATGATGTTTACATCGACATTGTCGTCACTGCCGCATGTCAAGGCGGGACGCTTGCGTGCGATCGCGATCAGCAGCGAGAAGCGCAGCCTTGCGGCACCGGATCTGCCAACGATCGCTGAGTCGGGACTGCCCGGATACGAGTCCGCGACCTGGTTTGCCTTGGTGGCGCCGACCGGGACATCGCGGGACATAATCAACCTGATTAACTCAACCCTTGCCAGGATATCCCTGACCCCGGAGATTCGTGATCAGTTGCTGGCGCAGGGCGCTGAGCCACAAAGTCCCAGTCCGGAGCAGGTTGGTGCTTATGTTCGAAGCGAGGTCGTGAAGTGGGCCAAAGTCGTGACCATTTCCGGTGCCAAGGCAGAGTGAGCGCAGGAATGTCTTCAGTATTGCGTGGCCGCAATGGCGTTGCAGTCAAATTGGCACGAACCTGCCATTTTTATTATGGTCTCTGAGATGACGAAGCAAACCAGCCTGGCGGCAGCAAGCATCCATGTTGACGATGATGTTGAGCGGGTATTTGACGATTTGTACGAGCGCGGCTGGACAGATGGTCTGCCGGTAATACCGCCGACGCGCGAGCGAGTGGCTCGCATGATTGATTATGTGCAACTCCCGGCTGACTTGCAGATTGCGGAAATGGCACCCAAGGGTGGCGTGGCCACCGTGGAAAATATTGCCATCAATGCTGTCATGGCCGGATGCAGGCCCGAATACCTGCCAGTGGTGATTGCCGCAGTGGAAGCGCTGGCGCAGCCGCAATTCAGTCTGCTTGGCGTGCAGACCACGACCAATCCGGCGGCGCCATTTATTCTGATCAATGGTCCAATCCGTCGCCAGATTGATGTGCACGGTGGTCGCGGCGCGCTCGGGCCGGGCTGGCGTGCCAATGCCACGATAGGGCGTGCCGTGCGGCTGGCGATGCTCAATCTGGGGGGGGCAATACCGGCGGAAATTGACAAGGCGACGCTGGGTTTTCCCGGGAAATACACGTTTTGCATGGCCGAGCAGGAAGAAGAGAGCCCCTGGGAACCTTTTCATACGGAGCAGGGATTCAACCGTGAAGACAGTACGGTGACGATCATCGCCTGCCAGGGAACGCAAAGCGTCGCGGCGTCCTATCTGACCCCAGAGAGCATATTGCGTATGCTCGGCAATGCGATGACCGTCTGGGGTACCAACAGCTACAACAAGGGTGATGGCAATCCCACTGTCATCCTGACGCCAATGCACGCAAAAATTTTCCATGATGCGGGCTGGTCCAAGGCCCGTATCAAGGAATGGCTGTTTGAACATACCAAGGTGCCGATGTCCGAGTTGCCATTGGAGCCGCGGTTGATGGCGCACCACCGCATGATGGATGGAGACCGCATCTGCATCTGCAAGCAAGCCGCAGATATCGTGGTGATTGTTGGCGGCGCACCCGAGGCTTACCATCTGGCCTTTCTGGCGAGTTATGGCAATCCATTGGCGATTGCCAGAATAAATTGTCCGGTTGGCCGTTAGGGAATTACTGAACAAGGGGGCGACGCCCCCTTGCATATACCCCTCTTCAGAGGAAACACTGTGCGCGCCTTCTCCAGTTTTGATACTTGTTCAGTGTTTTTTTTGAAAATAAGTGAGACCATTTCAGAATGACCGAAATGGCACTTTATGCAGCGGAGCATGAGGGGAATTTCCCTTCATTTTGAAATCAAGCGCTAAGGAATTCGTATATGGAAATTCTGATACCCATAGCCACCACCCGCGCCGTCCGGAAAATGAACACGGCGTCATTGGCGCTATTGACCGGCAAGCGGGTTGGCATCGTCAGCAATGGTTGGCGCAGCATGGAGGCGATGACGCCGCACTTGAGCCAGCGTTTGAAGGAAAAATATGGAGCGAGTGAAATCAGTCTGTATTCTGTACACATCAACAAGCCGATAACAGACGACACTCTGGACAGCATCGAACGTGATTGTGACGCGGTGATCGTCGGGCTCGCCAATTGAGGGTCCTGCACGTCGTGGAGTGTCCACGACACCATCGAGATCGCAAAACGCGGCGTTCCCGCGTTACTCATGGCAAGCGAGCAATTCATCAAGCTTGCGCATACGGTATTGCGCTCGCGGTCAAGCCCCGAGTCGCTGGCGGTGCTGCTGCCGGGCAATCCGTCCTACGCTGAATTGCCGGAATTGAACTCCCTTGCCGATCGCGCACTGGAGGAAGTGGTCGGCAAGCTCAAGGCTTATCCGGCCTGAATGCAGATCGCTCTACGTTCTCAGCAATTCATTGGGCATTTCGTTTATCAGAGGCTCGTTACGCGAAAATCTTGCCAGATTGTGGATGAATATTTCGGTCGATCGCCACTTGTTTCCCAGGGACAGCGCGGCGATGTGGGGTGAAACAATGACGTCGGGAAGCGCCCACACCGGGGAATCCGCCGGCAGGGGTTCCTGCGCGAACACATCCAGATAGCCTCCGGCGATGGTGTGACTGCGCACCGCCTCGACAAAGGCAGGCTCATCCATGACGTCGCCACGCGAGATATTGATGACGTATGCGCTGGACTTCATCAAGGAAAACGCCCTTGCATCCATGAGATGGTAGGTCTCATCGGTGAGCGAGCAGGCGAGTATCAGCCAATCGCAATTCGGCAGGAGTTGCGGCAATCGGTCAGGATGCTCAATGGTATCGGCGATGTCATCGACATGGCGACCGCTTCGGCGAACGCCGACGACATGCATGCCCAGCATCTTCAGGTATCGACCAATGCGGCAGCCGATGGACCCCATGCCGACAATCAAGGCGGTCTGTCCGGCCAGATCTGCCGGAGACTCCGGTTCTTCCCAGGGCAACCATTGCCGACTGCGTTGCCCGTCGATCCATTTCGGCCCGCGTCTGGAGAGCATGAGCAACCCCGTCAGCGCGGTTGTCGCCACCGATTCGGCGTTCGCGCCGGTAGAGGTGCTGACCCGTACGCCTCGCGCCACCAGTGGTATGAGCCATTTGTGCTGACTCACGCCGGAGCCCGGGAAGTGCACCCACTTGAAGCGCGGGCTGGCCGAAATGCGCTCGACGAACTGCTTCAAGCGTGTTGGCGAATGCCGTATGTCAAGTGTGAGAAATGCAGCGTCGATTGGGGCATCGGAAGTAACCGCTTCGGCGCTGTCCACCGGGTGCTCAAACCTGACATCGACCGCATTTTCCTTCAGGAATGAATCAATGCGCGGTTTGAATTCCGCATAGACGTGCTTCGATATCATTGCGGAAATCATACTGACCTCTTCAGTTTTTAAAGGTGAAACTATCGTGCTGAAAATATAGCATACGTCTTGTTCATCACCGGCGTATCAAATCAATCAGTACGCGAGATAGCACGCGCCAATTCAGGCTTGGGGGGGCAGACTGCGATCGAGCTCGCCGCGATATTCATGCCTCAATGGACCGGTGGATTTCGTTATGCATGTGAAAGCACATGATGGGTGGGGCCACTTTGGTTTTTGATTGTCGTTTCAATCATGGCAGCCACAGCTCAAACAAGGCTCCGCCTTCAGCGCCGCTTTGCAGTTCAACTTTGCCGACAAGCTCGCCGTTAGTGTGTGCCCGTGCTATTTCCTGGCACAGTGTGGTGCCCAATCCGGTCGAGGGCTCGCCGTGAATGCCCAGTCCTGGGCCATCATCGGCAACCGAAAAGACAAGAAAGCCGTCTTTCATGCCGCAGCCAAGATGAATTTCACTCCTGGCGAATTTCAACGCGTTATGGACCGCGGCTTCCAGGGCCATGCGGACCAGATAATCATCAAAGAACCAGAAGGCGGGAGAGTCCGCGCCAATTGATATCTTGATGGATATGTTCTCGGGAGGAAGCACCAGTCCGGCAGCAACCTCCGCGAGAAAGTCCCCAGGGCAATTGTCACGCAGTTGTGCCGATAATCCTGTTTGCCGCGATCGGTACAGGGTCAGAAAGCTGACCAGGCGCTGTGACAGTGCGACTGTCGCAGCGTGGACCTTTTGAGTGTCGGACTCAAGCTCCGAGCCGACCGTGCGTTTGGCAATATGTGCGATGCTTACCGTCAGTGAAGCCAGTGCGTTCTTAAGGTCATGCACGACGGTTGTTACAAGTGCATCCTTCATGTGGCGGTTCCGGTCCGGGCCTTGAGAAGAAGTTCCCTGAAAAATGCGCCCATCTTGACCACGCGCTCCGTGCCGGGTGCGAGTGTGTCAAGGGTTTCCAGGTAACGGCGGACCCGGGCGGTGGTTTCGACATCCAGTCCCTGCTGCGATAGCACCAACAGGTTGATTTGGGCCGCCGCAACCAGTACTCCAACATTGCGCGGCAACCCGGTCGCCGCCTCCTCGACCATGGTCTGGGCTTCGACGAGTTGCGCTTGCTTGGCCATGGCCAGCGCCTGCTCGGTCAGTCTGAGAATGTCCCGGACTTGTGAGTCGACAATGCGCTCGCTGACGTGTTCTTTTCCCGCATTCTTGAGCACACGCTTGGCCGCTGCCACCAATTGCGCGTCCTCATGGTCGGCGCGTACCGCTGCGGTGACTACACGTTCACCGTCAGCGTCCTTGCCCATGGCGAAGCAGGCTTTGGATACTGCCAGTGCGGCTTGCGGGTTCGTGTGACTGACCAGTGAAAGTGCTCGTTCCAGAGCAGCGCCCGCTGCTTCATCGTCGTCAGCGCCCTGATAGGCGAGCGCTTCCACTGCCGCTGCAATCGCCTGAAAGGCCATGTCATCACCAAAGGCCTGCTGGGCAGGCTTGAGCAACTCCAGCGCCTTGGCCGAGTCCCCCGTATCTACATAAACCTGTGCCAGGGCAGCGCTGTCATACGGGCTTTTCGTGATTGAATTGTGTGTTGCGGCGACCACTTTGGCGTAGGCAGTCTTTGCCAACTCAAGATCGCCGACGCGCATGGCCATTTCTCCAAGTGCACGTGTCCTGCTCGCCGAGGGTACGATACTTTCCGCCTTGCGCAGCGCTTCAAGCGCTTGCAATTCTTCACCGCGGGACTCGTGTATTTCGGCCAGAAACTCTTGAGCGCCGACCAACTTTGGATTAGCGGCAGCAATCGCCACTGCCGCTGCGTGCGCCTTCTCCACATCGCCGCTATCGTGCATCGCACGCGCAAAACCCAGTTCTGCCCATGGTACCTGCCGCCGAATCGACAAGGCCTGTGAGAATACCGCCTTGGCCTCATCATGTCGGTGGAGTGTGGTCAGGCAACGCGCCTGCAGTCGAAGTGCATCCATGGTGAATTTGGATCCTCCTTCTGCCAGGCGTTTAAAATCGATTGCCGCGCCTTGCAAGTCTCCTGCAGTCATTCTTTTCAAGGCCGGTTCAAGTTCGTCCTGTCTCTCAAAATGCCGCAGCAGCCGACTTTCGAGATTGGCGGCGGTGAATGGCTTGATGAGGTAGTCATCGGGGGCGTAATTGCTGGCGGTGGCGACATTGTCATAGCCCGATTCCGCCGTGATCATGAACCAGATGGTGACGGGCAGCAGCAGATTTTTCTCGCGTACGTGCTCCAGCAACTGCTGTCCATTGGTCCCGTTGCCGAGGTTGTAGTCGCAAAGTACCAGGTCAAAAGGCTGATTGCTTGCACGGGCAGCAATCGTTTTCAGCGCGTCCTTCGCCGATGCGGCCTGAGCCACATCGTTGATGCCCAGTTGCTGCAACTGGGTACGCAGGTTAGTTCGCATCCCGGACATGTCGTCAATGAGTAGCGCTTTCAGCCTGGAAATGCGTGAACCCTGAAGGGTAGCCATGTCGTTTGCTTGGGAATCCAAAAATGGACAGCCGCTCGCAATGATTGAATAAAATATGCGGGAAGCTGTGAGCGGAGAGTTTAAATCGAAAGTGAATCCTGTTGTGAGGACTGCTCCTCTTTCTCCATCTGCGATTAACCGGAAAAGGACGCATAATGGAATCGGATGGGGCATTGCCCGGATGATGTCATCGGTTGGCGCCATCATCCCGTGTAGGGTCGTTTCCCGCCAATATTCAACACGTGGAGCAAGGTAGACCATGAACAAGCCATTCCTGATGATGTTCGTGTTGGCAATCGCTGTTTTTCAGTGCCAGCCGGTATTCGCAGCGGAACTGGACGCGGCTTATCCTTCAAAGCCGATCAAGCTGCTGATTCCGTATCCTGCGGGTGGCAGTACCGATGTCATCGCACGCACGATTGCGACGCGTTACAGCGAAGTTCTCAAGCAGCAGGTACTTGCAGACAATCGTGGCGGCGCAGGGGGCATTCTTGCCGCCGATGCTGCAGCGCGTTCGCCCGCTGACGGGTATACGCTGCTATTTGGCACATCGGCCGGGCTGGTGATCGCGCCATTGCTCAATCGAAAGATCACCTATGACCCGGTCAAGGATTTTGATCCCGTTGGCCTGATTGCGACCAACCCGCAGGTGCTCGTTGTGAATTCCATGTTGCCGGTCAACTCGGTCAAGGAGCTTATTGACCATGCCAAGCGCAATCCTGGCAAAATCTTTTATGCGTCGGCAGGCATTGGTGCGCCAAACCACATTGCCACCGAATGGTTCAAGTCCCTGGTCGGAGTCAACATGGTTCACGTTCCCTTCAAGGGGGTGGTGCAGGCCATTCCGGACCTGCTGGATGATCGTGTCCAGTTGTTGTTCAATACGATTCCTGGTCTGCTGCCTTATGTCAAAAGCGGAAAGCTCAAGGCGCTGGCGGTGACCACGCCGCGACGATCCAATGCAATTCCGGATATACCGACCATGGCTGAAGCCGGTGTTCCGGGATTTGAATATGATTTGTGGTTCGGCATATTTGTACCGGCCAAGACACCTGTTCCCATCGTGAACCGTTTGAATGTCGAGCTGGTGAAGATGCTGGCTACGCCTGATCTGGCGCAGGGGCTGGCAGTCCAGGGAGCGGAACCGCGTGGCAGTACGCCCGGGGAACTCTCACGAATTGTGCGCACGGACTATGAACGACTCGCAAAAGTCATTCGTAATGCAGGCATCTCGATCGATTGAGGCCGTTCGGGCAGGCATCAGGCGGCGGCTATTTTTCCAACCTGATATATTTTTCTGCGCGATCAGTCTTCAGAGGGCTACCTCGATGAGAAAGGACGGGCGCAATTGCGACAGACATGGTGCCAACCAAGTCTGTCTCGGTCGATTACATTTTCTTGACGGACCTTTTCGCGATTACTTCGCTTCGCGGTGAACAAACTCGATGACCTTGGCGATTGCCTTTATCGCTGCCGGTGTATTCGGATTCCCGGTGATAAAAGAATCGCCGGACTCATCATCGAACCACTCCAGGTCCACGCGCCCACCTGCCTTGCGATATCCCGACACGAAGCGATCAAGGCTGGCACGTGGGTGTGATCCATCCTTGCTGAGTGACTCATACAGGACCGGTGGCGTCTGCACCGACTCGCCGCGTTCGAGAGCGAGCACCGGGTTGCCCTCGGCCATGGAGGCTTCGCCATGCCAGTAACGATCATGTCCGGGCAAAACCCTGTCAGCAAACTTTGAACCACCGGGTGCCTGTTGCAGGCCTTTGGCATAGTGATAGCGTTCCAGCGGATCCACTAGTGGAGAGCACAAGACCACAAAACGTACTGTGGCATCGATAGGCTGCTTGGAAGCCAGGGGAATGGCGGCATAGCGAGGGTCATTGGGACGCATGGCAGCCAGAATGCCCTGGTGGG
Source organism: Betaproteobacteria bacterium (assembly GCA_947479645.1). GTDB lineage: Bacteria > Pseudomonadota > Gammaproteobacteria > Burkholderiales > SG8-39 > CAIYPG01. Next base: position 26,672 of record CANKAJ010000046.1, read on the forward strand.
CGCCGCTGGAAAAACCCAGCAGTCCGACCTTGTCGGCGCTGATGCGGAAGTCAGCGGCGCGCGATTTGAACCAGCGGATGGCGTAATTGATATCTGCCATTGAGTCCGGGTAGCGACCGTTCGGCGGCATGCGGAAATCCAGAGAGGCAACCACGATGCCGCTTCGAGCCAGAGCCTCATCCATGGCGACATCGGCCAGGCGGTCTTTGTTGATCCATGCCCCGCCGTGGAGGTCGATGACAAGCGGGAACGGTCCTGCTCCCCGGGGTTTGTATATTCGTGCGAGTAAAGGTTTGTCGGCGTGCCGCAGGTATTCAATATCTTCCACTTCGATTTCAAATTTTGAAGCGGCATTTGACGTCATGTTCAGCTCCTGCGGTCAATTGGTGAAGTGAGAAATAGGCATGGTGGAAATTGCCGCGTGCCGGAAACTCCTCGATGCTGCAAGGGTGTTACACGCTGGCCGTCATCTATTTCGTGACGCCGAATGGATCTACTGCTCAAGTTGAATGCCGTTGTCCTGAATGAGCTTCCGCCAGCGGGCTGTTTCAGTAATGATAACCTGCCTGAACTCCGCAGGCGTATTGCCGACCATGACCGCACCGTCGGATTCGAGTGCGGCAATGACATCAGGTGATCTGGCAACCCTGACAAACGCGTCGTTCAGCCTGCTGATTGTTGTTGCCGGTGTGGACGCTGGCGCGGAATAACCCTGCCATACCACTGCGTTGAAGCCTGGTATGGCCAGCTCGGCAATGGTGGGCACGTCCGGCAGCAGTTTGGCGCGATTGTCATTCGTTACTGCCAGCGCGCGCAATTTGCCCGCCTTGATCAGGGGAGCAACCGCCAGGCCCGAGGCCGTGGCGGTCAGTCGTCCGGCCAGCAGATCGGGTAACAAGGCGCCGGTGCCTTTGTAGTGGACAAAAGTCGCGACGGTATTGGTGGCGCTGTGGATCCATGCGCCCATGAGATGAACCATATCGCCAGAACCCGACGTCCCGAAATTGATCTGCCCTGGATTGGCTTTTGCATACGAAATATATTCAGCGAATGTTTTGGCGGGAAATGCCGGGGGGACGATGAGCACTGAGGTGCGCTTGCTCATCTGCGTCACAGGCGCAAAGTCGCGCAGGGTGTCGAACGGGAGATCCTTGTACAGGGCGGGAAATATGGCGAAGCCCGATGGAACAGCCAGAAGCGTGTATCCATCCGGCGCGGACTTGGCGACATAGGCGGTTGCAATGGTGGTGCCACCGCCAGGTTTAAGGTCGACGATAAACTGCTGACCCATGAATCCGCTCAGCTTTGCAGCATAAATGCGAGCTTCTTTTTCGGCGGCCCCTCCCGGCGCATAAGGAACAACCAATGTCACGGTCCTGGACGGGAAAGCCTCAGCCGAGGTCTGAGCCAGGGCTCCGCCCCGGAACAGCATCAAGGCGACGGTGGCAAACAGTATCGGCGAGCGGATAAGGTTCCGCATGGATATTCTCCTCTGGGGGCTCTGTTGAAATTGACGCGCCAGGCAAATTGCGAGCGCGGAATTGACATGGCGCCAAACGGATATTCTGCACTGATTTTGTCTTGCCTGTGAGGACGCGGATCGATGGCCGGTTCAGAGCAACTTGCTGTCTAAACTATGGCCGCGCACAATGCAGACCTTCCATGCGTATAGATGAGTGATCAAGATGATTGGCGGCATACGATGAGCGGTGAGCACGACGCAAGCCAGTCCGGTGGTGTCCCCGAGCCTGCGACCTTATATGTGGTGGCAACACCCATCGGCAACCTGGCAGACATTACGTTAAGGGCGCTGAGTGTGCTGAAAGGTGTTTCGGTGATCGCTGCTGAGGATACCCGTACCACCGCTCGCTTGCTGGATCGACACGGGATCCACACCCGCATGGTATCCCTGCATGAGCACAATGAATCGCATCGCGCAGATGCGATTGTTCAGCGACTCGCGCAGGGCGAGAGTGTGGCGCTGGTCAGTGATGCCGGCACTCCGGTACTTTCTGACCCGGGTGCCATTCTGGTCGAGCGAGTGCGGTCTGCGGGCTTTCGGGTCATCCCCATTCCCGGGGCCAGTGCCTTGATCGCCGCGTTGTCGGTGGCTGGTCTTGCAGGGACGGCATTTCAGTTCGCCGGATTTTTGCCGGATCGGCCGACAGCGAGGCGCAAGTTCATTGCGTCGCTGGCAGATCTTGCCTGCATACTGGTGTTTTACGAGGCACCGCACCGGGTTGTGGCTTGCGTGCGGGATCTGGCCAGGGAGCTTGGTGGGGAACGAGATATTGTCATTGCGCGGGAACTTACGAAGTTGTTCGAGAGTGTCCATCGCTGCCGCCTTGAAGAGGCGGCGGCCTGGCTTGAGGAAGATACTGACAGGCAGCGCGGTGAATTCGTGTTGCTGATATCCGGAGTGGCTCCCCAATCGGGTCGTGATGAAGAGCATGCTGCCCGCGCGGACAAGGTCCTGCGCGTTCTGCTCGCAGAGCTTCCGCTGGCACAAAGCGTGAAGATGGCCTGTGCCATCACCGGATTGCGGCGCGGCGATTTGTATGCGCGAGCTCTGGAACTGGCAGGGCAGAGGTCGGTAACAAGTCCATCAGACTGAAGTGCATTGCTCATCGCAGGGCCGTCTGTTGCTCTGTCCAGAATTCAATTTTTCAGGTCAATTTTATTCCATGCCAACCTCTTTAGAGCTAGTCTAGTAATGGTCTTGTTTTTTGAAGGGTGAGGCTTCCTCCTCAATCATGAAAGGAGAAGCCAGGTGACATGCCTGAAAGCAACACAGGCAGGGATACTGGTGGTGGGGCTGGTGTGCCATGTGCGCATTTGTTTATGATGAAGTGGTCGGCCTCCCGGATGAGGGTATTGCGCCGGGTACTCGCTGGGAGCAAGTTCCCGATACATGGGGATGTCCGGACTGTTCGGCGACCAAGCGCGATTTCCAGATGGTTGAAATCTAGGCTGAGGCAAATTCAGTCCGAGGCAAGCGCGAATTTCGTGAGCGGATTTCCTGAGTTGAGGTGATGCATTGCCCGGACCCCGGTATCATGGCGCCATGACAACTGAAACCCTGACCCTCACCACACCCGACGACTGGCACCTGCATCTGCGCGATGGCGCGGTGTTGCCCTCAGTCCTGTCGCACACTGCGCGACAGTTCGCACGCGCCATCGTCATGCCCAACCTGAAGCCGCCGGTGACCAATGTGGCCCTGGCCGGCGCCTATCGTGACCGCATCCTTGCCGCCTTGCCCCGAGATTCGAAGTTCGAGCCGCTGATGACACTCTATCTGACCGATATCACGTCGGCGGCGGACATCGCCGAGGCAAAAGCGAGCGGGTTCGTGCATGCCGTCAAATATTATCCTGCCGGGGCCACCACCAATTCCGATGCCGGTGTTACACGCATGGAGCGTGCGTTTTCGGCGCTGGAGGCGATGGAAAAGCACGGGCTGCCGCTGTTGGTGCACGGAGAGAGCACCGTGCCCGGTGTTGATGTGTTCGATCGCGAGCGCAGTTTCATTGATACAGTACTGGCCGATATCCGCACGCGATTTCCGGCGTTGCGCATGGTGTTCGAGCACATCACCACGCGCGAGGCTGCGGAGTATGTCGCACAGGCGCCTGACCATATCGCTGCGACCATTACGGCACATCATCTGCTCTACAATCGCAATGCCCTGTTCCAGGGGGGCATACGACCGCATTACTACTGCCTCCCCATTCTCAAGCGCGAGGAGCATCGCCAGGCGCTGGTGGCCGCGGCGATCAGCGGCAGCCCGAAATTCTTTCTCGGCACGGACAGCGCTCCGCACGCGCGCGGACTGAAGGAACACGCCTGCGGCTGTGCCGGGTGTTATACGGCGCATGCGGCACTTGAGTTGTATGCCGAGGCATTTGACGCAGCCGGTGCCTTGGACAAGTTGGAAGCCTTCGCCAGTTTTCATGGCCCTGATTTTTATCGCCTGCCGCGCAATTCGGGGCAGATCACCTTGCGACGGACGAGTTGGACGCCCCCTGCGGAATATGCCTTTGGTGATGAGACAGTGGTGCCGCTGAGGGCGGGCGAGGCCTTGCACTGGCAACTGGTCTGAGACAAAAGCATGTCGCGGGGGGCTGCACGCATTGCGACTGAATTCGAGTGGCGGCCCCTGCTTCTGGCGACTTCCCCGGTGCACGCCGTGTTTGCATACTGGCTGGATCGGCTTCCCCAGGACCATTTTCCGTTGTGTTCCGATCTGAATGCCTTGCTGAAGGCGGAGCATTGCAGCGGTTCCGGTCAGCCGCTGCGCTTTGTTCCGTCAATGCCGCACGGGAGCGCGCCCGGGCAGGTCGATGAAGCCAACGAAGCCTATGAAGCGCGCATATTCCGTTGCGGTGAAGTCGTTACGCGCGAAGGCAACTGGCATGACCTGTTCAATGCGCTTGCATGGTTGGCGTTTCCGAGGACCAAGCGCGAATTGAATCGTGCTCATCATGAGTGCATGGTGGGGCAGGAATCCCGGCAGCGAGGGACGGCGCGCGATGTTCTGACGTTGTTTGACGAGAGCGGCGTCCTGGTTGCGTGCGCCGATCAATCGCTGGCGCAGCTGTTGACCGGATTTCGCTGGAAGGAATTGTTCTGGTCGCGTCGTGATGATGTCGAAAATCAAATGCGATTTTTCGTGTTTGGACATGCATTGCACGAGAAGGCCCTCCGGCCGCATGCCGGCATGACTGGCAGGGCAATCATTCTGGATTGCGACCGGCATTTTCTGGGTGCAACGACCGTGCAGCAACTGGCTGAATTGGATGAGCGTGCCGCCGCCTGGTTTGGCGACCGCAAAGTGCTCGCATCGACGCGGCTGCAGGCGCCTTTGCCGATTTTGGGCATCCCTGGATGGGATCCAGACAATAACCGGGCCAGTTATTACGACAATACACAAGTATTTCGCCCCGGTCGTCGCAGTGGGGCGTCGGGTACGGAGTAAGATGCGTCTGTGAAGCTGGCCGGACGGTCGCTGCATGCCCTTGCGGTGTGCAGAGGAAAGTCCGGGCTCCGCAGAGCAGGGTGCTGGGTAACGCCCAGACGCTATAAACCGGGGGGAACTCCGGTCCAAGGCGATGAACAGGGCAACAGAAAGCAAACCGCCGATGGCTGGTTGCGGGCGCAAGCCGGCGGCCGGATCAGGTAAGGGTGAAACGGTGCGGTAAGAGCGCACCGCGGTCGTGGGAACACGACTGGCGCGGTAACCTCCACCCGGAGCAACACCAAATAGGCGGACGACGATGCTGCTCGCTGAGTCCGCGGGTAGGTGGCTTGAGCCTGAGGGCAACTTCAGGCCTAGAGGAATGATCGTCACGGAGCCGGTCGCAGCTCACGCTGTGGCCAGTTCCGACAGAACCCGGCTTACAGGCCGGCTTCACACTTTTGCTTGCAGCATGGATTTTGGTCGGGTCGCGCTGATCATTGCGGCGTTGAAAGCTTTGGGGAATTGCGGTACTTTCGCAAGGTTCATCAGCGCGATGTTTCGGGCATCCTGTTCGGATATTGCGGCCCGGTGGAATATCCGACGGCAGTCTGGCCAGGCAGTTCGCTTCAGTGATGATGCGACTACCCGTTTCAGGGTGAAATGGCGCGCGTCGCCGACAGGTGTCGCGTAACAATAAAAATCAGTCCGGCTGCCCGCCGGTAACCAGAGTGGAGTTTTCATGTCTTTGCCTCTAGACGGGGTGCGTGTTCTCGATTTGACCAATGTCATTGCGGGTCCGCTTGCCTCCTACCAGCTTGTCATGCTGGGTGCAGAAGTGATCAAGATCGAAGTGCCGGGCATAGGCGACTTGGCGCGCAAGATGGGCACGGATCCGAAAATGGGTGCGGTGCAGATGGGGGCGTCCTTCTGCGCCAACAATGCCGGGAAGAAATCCCTCACGCTCAATCTGAAGCAGGCGCGTGGCAAGGCCATCTTCAAGCAACTGGTGGCCACGGCCGATGTGGTGCTTGAGAATTTTCGACCCGGTGTCATGCACAAGCTGGGTCTGGGCTATGAGGCGCTGAAAGAGATCAAACCCGATTTGGTCTACTGCGCCGTGTCCGGATTCGGCCAGCAGGGACCCTTGTCGCAACGACCCAGCTATGACCAGATCATCCAGGGCTTCTCCGGCCTCATGAGCGTGACCGGAGACGAGAAGTCGGCACCATTGCGTGCCGGCTTTGTCGTTTGCGACACCATGGCGGCAATGACCGCAGCATTTGCTATCTGCGCGGCGCTGTTCCGCCGGGAAAAATCCGGTTACGGTGAAATGATCGACGTATCCATGCTCGACTCGTCCCTGGGTACGATGGCGTCGTGGTCGATATCGAATTACCTCAATGCCGGCAAGGTGCCGGTGCCCATGGGCAATGAAAACGTCACGGCCAGCCCGTCCGGGACATTCAAGACCGGTGATGGCCTGTTGAACGTGGTCAACAACGAGCAGAGCCAGTACCACAAACTGTGCGATGTGATCGGCATGCCGGAACTGAAAACGGACCCGCGTTTCGCCGATCGTAATGATCGTATCGCGCGGCGCTACGAATTGAAGCCCATCGTCGAGCAGGCCCTGCAGGCGAAGAGCGCGCTGGAATGGGAAATACTGTTTGACGAAGCTGGCGTGCCGGCCGGACCGATCTTGTCCATTCCTCAGATAGTGAATCATCCTCAGGTGGAATATCGGAAAATGATCAAGCGCTTCAAGAATGTCGCGCATGTGGGGCGCGACATCTCGGTTCCGCGCATCGGGTTTTCGCTGGCCAGCGGGCAGCCCGACGTGGCCACACCGCCGCCCGTGCTCGGGCAGGACACCGATGCTGTTCTTGCAGGCATAGGGTTGAATGCAGACGATATCGCCGAACTGAAGCAACTGGGCGTCGTCTGAATTTCAGGAACACGCAGGGACACGCAGGGACTTAGGCGATTCAAATTCGAAATAACAGGAGACGAGCATGTACTTTGGCCCACCGCCGCAGGTCATCAATACCGAGATTTTTTCCACGGTGCCCGACAGTATTCGTAACGCGGCGTCCAAGGTCAAAAAGGGCAAGCCCAAATGCTTTCTGGAGGGCCCCTCGTTCGATCGCGACGGCAACCTGTACTGCGTTGATATCCCGTTCGGTCGCATACTCCGTGTTTCGCCCAAGAAGGAATGGGACGTTGTTGCCGAATATGACGGCGAGCCGAACGGGCTGAAGATTCACAAGGACGGGCGCATCTTCA
>CANKAJ010000047.1 GCA_947479645.1 Betaproteobacteria bacterium
GCAGCAGAGGGTCCGTTGCTTCATCTGCTTGAATTCAAGGGTGTTGATACGTGAACGATAAACAGGAACTCAGTCCCAGTGATCTGGACATGATTGCGAGCATCAACTCTGAGCGATTTACAACGGAGGAGTTATTGGAAATCTCCGCTGCAGTTCACGAATTGCCGGAAGATTGCAGGAGTTGGGAGGCAAGGATATTGTTGCTTAACAAGCGTTTTCCTGGAAAGCATCACCGGGGATTGGCTGCAGAAAGTCGTCTGGCTGCCATGTTTGAAATGATTTCCTCGGGAACGCTGCGCCTTGGTGTTCTCCCAAAATCGGCCGATGGGTCTCAGCTGGTTGAAAACGCAGTATTCAAGGCAGCCGCACTTGAACCGCTGCTTTGGCGCAACAATAAATTCGCCTTTGATTCGAAATCCTTCAAGGAAAGAATCCTTGAAGGATCTGCTTCGGGTGGAAAAGCTTAAGAGCCGTTAACCCGCAGGTCCCGGTTCAGGCCCTGACTGGGGGCATTCCCAAAAAGGAGTGATCAATCCATGGACGCATCCGGGATGAAGTCTCGCAATATCCTGGCGATTTCCGGATATTGCTCCGACAAGGTAACGGCATGCTTGGGCCCCTCGGACTCATGTACTACAACCCACTTTGCATGCGGAACGATTCTGGTGATCGCCTCGCCTTGCCGGCCAATTTGACCGTCTTCGCTTTTTGTCACCGCTTCCAATACAAGCGTTGGCGACGTTATGCGGCGCAACCCGGCTTCCAGATCGTAGCCCAGGACGGCATCGTAAATGGCGACAACACTGTTTTGTGACTGGATTCGATCCAGGATCGCCAGTCTTGCCTGCTCAAATATGCGGGCATCGCCCGCCTTGGACAGTATGGAGTCATGCCACCAGAAATCGGTTACGCGCCGGTAAGCGGCCGCCCATTGCTTGATCCTGTTCTGAATTTCGTCTGCCCCGGCATCGGGGAAATTGGAGCTTACATTCCCATAAATCGTCGCATCCCTTTTGGCACGATCCGGAATCAGACTGTGGGACTGGCCAGCCAGCACGAGATGACCAATCCTCTGCGGCCACTTCGCCGCCATCGCCGTGCCAATCTTGTTCCCGATGTGAAATCCATAGACATGAGCGCGTTGTATGCCCATCTGATCAAGCAGATCGATTACGGTTTCCGCGAATGCTTCGATCCCCGCTCCCTTGGGGATTGGATCGGAGGCGCCGCATCCGAGCATGTCCGGCGCGATCACGCGAAATCGGTCGGTTAGCAGGTCAATCAATCCGTCGAAGACCATGCCGGTGCGGCCGGCGGAAGCCAGCAATACCAACGGGATTCCCTGTCCTGCCTCGACGTAGTGAATCTGTCCGTGTCTTGTTTTAGCGTAGCCCTTTTGCATTTCCTATCCTTATCACTTGGAGGCCGTGATCGAAATCTCATTGCGGCCCGTTGTCGGGTTGTACGAGGGAAATCTCCCCCGTCGGGTAGCAGACGCCTGCTTCAAAACGCCATTCTGATTGAATCCTGATTGCTCGATCGCTGCTGCAGCCATTGGAATCAGGGTTCCATTTCTGATGTAATGCGATACACGGCATGCGTGGGATACACTGATAAGGAAGTGTTGAACAAGTGGGCGATGCCGCCTTGTATATTCCCCACTTCAGAGGAAACACGGTATACGCTTTCGTCAGATTTGAGGCTTGTTCAGTGTTTGCATAAGTCATTCCAGAGAATAAGCAGTGATAAGCGTAACCAATTAATCTCCGGAGTGCCAAGGCGTGGTTAATTCTCGAAAGAGGGTTCAGATGAATATTGTCTTCAGACGGGCATGGCTTGCCCTGGTGGCATTGTTGGGTTCTGCCGTTGTTTCTGCCCAACCGTATCCGAACAAGCCGATTTATTTCGTGATCGGCTTTCCTCCCGGGACGATCGTTGACGCCGTAGCTCGTCCGGTCAGCATCGAAATGGCAAAACTGCTGGGACAACCGATTGTTCTGGACTTCAAACCGGGTGGCAATGGTGTCATCGGAGGCCGCTTCGTCATCAATTCGAAGCCGGATGGGCATACGCTTTTCTATGGGAATGGCACCAGCTTTCATCCCTTGTTTTTTCGGGAAAATCCCATTTATGCCGGAAAGGATTTTGCTCCGGTATCGCGCTTTGCGACGATACCCTGGTATTTCATCAGCAGCGCAAAGGTCCCCGCCAATACCTTTCAGCAGTTGGTGGCGTATTCCAATGCCAATGCCGACAGCATCAAGTTTGGCGCCACTGCGCAAACCACCGATCTGCTCATGAAGATGCTGAAGGACAGAAAGGGATTGGTCTCCAGAGGCATCCCCTATAAATCAACCGGCCAGATTCTGGCTGCACTTGTTGTGGGCGAAGTTGAAGCCAATATCGGATCCATACAAGTGTTCCTGCCCAGTGTCAGAGCGGGCACGATCAACGCCCTGTTCATTGCAGCGCCACAGCGTTCTGCCGTGTTGCCAAATGTCCCGACGGCCGGCGAGGTGGGGCTTCCCAATTTTGAAGTGACGACCAATTACGGACTTTGGGCGCCGCTGGCAACGCCAAAGGACATCATCCAGAAGTTGAGCGCCGCTGCCGCGTCTGCGCTCAAGGTGCCAGCCATTGTTGAAATGATCCACTCATTTGGAGCCGAGCCTGTCGGTTCTTCCCCCGAAGATGCCCTGGCGGGTTTCGAGTCGGAAACCCGATTCTGGACCGAAGCTGCGCGCATATCGAATTTCCAACCGCAATAAATCCGATCGCCTGCCACGCTCAATGGCGGGCAGCGCACTGGATGATTTCATTTCTTCGGAAAAATCATGACAGAAAATTATATTCGGGCAGGCAAGGTCAACTGGATCGCCAAGGGTGGCAACGTGGGCGTGCAGGAGCGCACGCTCGCTCCCGGCGCGGACATTCCGTGGCACTACCACAACATCATCACGGATACCTCGTATTGCCTCGAAGGAGCGGTCCGGATCGAATTGCTCGACCCACCGGAGAGCATCATACTTGCGGTGGGCCAAAGCTTCGCCATTCATCCGAAGCGTCCGCACCGAATTACGCCACAGGGAGATCGTGGCTGTCGTTTCCTGCTTGTCCAGGGTGTCGGTGAATACGACCGGCACCCTGTTGATCCGGATACCTGGAAGCAACCGTAAGGATGGTCTGACAGAGAGGAGGAAAGTATGCTGCACAAACTCCATCGGAGTTGCAGTTCCCGTCCCGGCGGGATTCGTCTCTGCGTGCTCATCGGCATTGCGGCCGCTGTGCCAGTCATGGCGTTGGCGCAGAACTTTCCGAACCGGCCGGTGACCCTCGTGGTGCCCTATGGGCCCGGTGCTTCCACGGACATCGAAACGCGCATGTATGCGCAGAAACTCACCGACAGCTTCGGTCAGCCCTTTGTCACTGACTACAAACCAGGTGCCGGCAGCACGCTGGGTGCGGCCTACGTGGCCAAATCAGCGCCCGACGGTCATACCCTGCTTTCGGTGGGGGCGGCTTTCAGCACCTCCGCAGCGCTCTACACCAATCTTCCCTACGATCCGATCAAGGGCTTCACGCCAGTCTCGCTGATGAGTCAGCGCATCTCGATTATCGTGACCCATCCGAAGGCCGAGTTCAGGAGCATTTCCGAATACCTGGCCTATGCCAGGGCTCATCCGGGCAAGATCAATGTTGCCACTGCGGGTGCAGGGGGGACGGGACATCTGAATTCGGCGGTGTTCCACAATATGGCGAATCTCAAGGTCGCCTATGTGCATTACAAGGCTGCCGCGACGAGCATGACCGATCTCATGGCCGGGCGTGTCGACATCATCTTCACCGCGGCGACCAGTGGCATGCCCCATGTCAAGACCGGCAAGTTGAGGCTGCTTGCGGTTGGCAATATCGAGCGCAGCCCCCAGATGCCGGATATTCCGACCGCGGCAGAGCAGGGCGTACCGGGGTACGATTTTTCCAGCATCTTCGGCTTTGTCGGACCTGCGGCCATTCCACCGGCCATACTCGATCGCCTGTCAGGAGAGATGGCAAAGGTCGTGAAGTTGCCCGATGTCGCCAGGCGGTTGGAGGCCGACGGCGGCGTGGGCGTGGGGAGCACACCGGCCAGGTTCCGCGAACTGCTCATCGCTGACCTCGCCCGCTACAGGAAGGCCGTCCAGGAGAGCAATATTAATCTGGAGGAGTGAGCCATCGGGGTTGGCGCCAGAGGTGACTATTGCAGAGGTGAATACTGCAGATGGGACTACTGTATTGTTCGGATTCAAACCCGGGACTTCAGGGCGTTGCTTGATGACAAACCAGAAAGAAAGTGAAGTCGTGGCGAGATTGAATTCGATTCGTTGAGGAGATGCGTGATGGCAAATAATGGCTACGGAAGAAGTTTGAAATTGATGGGAACCCTCTCGATACTGGGTGTGTCGCTGTGCGCAACAACAGCCGCCTGGTCTCAGGCCTATCCCTCTAAGCCGGTGCGCGTCATCAATGCATTTGCACCAGGCGGGCCGAATGACCTCATCGCGCGACCGGTGCTCGAGGGCCTCACCAAGACCATGGGCCAGCAATTCATTCTGGAGAACAAACCCGGCGCCAATGGCAATATTGGAACGCAGGAGGTGGTGCGCGCGACTCCTGATGGCTACACGCTACTGTTCGTCACATTCAGTCAGTTGACGATCAATCCGGTGCTGTACAAGTTGCCTTTTGATCCAGTCAAGGATCTTGCTCCGATTGTCCTGGTGACGCAGGCCAATAGTGCTGTTGTCGCCAATGCCGGTGTTCCCGCCGCGACCATGAAGGAATTCATTGCCCATGCCAGGGCGAATCCGGGCAAGGTGACCTTTTCATCCTCCGGCAATGGCAGCCAGCCGCAACTGGGCGGTGAACTGCTGGCCATGCTGACGCAGACGAAAATGGTGCATGTGCCATACAAGGGCGGTGGCCCGGCGCTGACCGCGGTGGTTGCGGGCGAAGTCGATTTCATCGTCCAGAGCCCGGGCCTGGCCTTCCCGAATATACGCGCCGGAAAGCTGAAAGTGCTGGTGGTGGCCGGCTCCAGGCGCCTGCCCCTGGCGCCTGATGCGCCGACGGCCGAGGAAATCGGCCTGCCCGAATTCAAGTCGCGCGCCAGCACCGGCTTCATGGCCCCGGCCAGGACGCCGCGGCCCATCATCGACAGGCTGAATGCTGAAATCACGCGGTATCTGAATACGCCGGAGGCGAGGAAATACTTTGCCGATGCCGGTTACGACCTGATCCCGGGAACGCCGGAAGAATTCACGCGCTATCAACTGGATGAACTGGCGCGCTGGAGTGCCGTGGCCAAGAGCGCGAACATCCAGGTGGAATAGCCTACGGGAGGAGCACGAACTCCTTGCTTGTGGCTCAATCAGCCTTGATGTTGTTTTCCCGGATGATCTTTGACCATTTTTGTACTTGTTGCCTGTTCTCTTCGGCAAACTGCTCAGGCGTATTGCCGACCGGGTAGGCGCCATCGTTGGCCATACGGGCAATTGATTCGGGCGAGTGGATGATCCTGGCGATGGTGTCATGCTGCAATTTGATGATCGCCGCTGGTGTGCCGGCTGGCGCCAGCAGTCCGTAGAACGAGCTTGATTCGTAACCCGGGAAGCCGTTGTCGGTGAATAGCGGCGCATCCGGCAACGCGGTCAGACGCCTGGCGCCGGCCACGCCCAGCACGCGCAGTTTGCCCGCTTTGATCTGCGGCAGAAACACGCCGGTATTGGCAAACAACAGATCGCAATCGCCTGCTAGCACCGCATTGGTGGCAAGCCCGGCGCCCTTGAACGGCACGTGTTCGACCTTGATGCCCGCCATTTGCGCAAACATGACCAGCGCCAGGTGGCCGGCCGTCCCATTGCCTGATGAGGACCAGTTGATCTTGCCCGGATTGGCCTTGCCGTAAGCCACCAGTTCCTGGAGGGTCTTCGGCGCAAAGGATGGGGTTGCAACCAGCACATTGGGTATCGTTGCAAATTTCGTGATTGGCGCGTAGTCCTTGACCGGATCGAACGGGACCTTGTCATTCACCAGGGTTGCCATGACATGTGTGTTACCCGCGCCGACCAGGAAGGTGTATCCATCGGGCGCCGATTTGGCAACCATTTCCGCCGCGATCAGGCCACCGCCACCGCCGCGGTTGTCATAGATCACCTGCTGACCCAATACCTCGCCCACCTTGAGCGCAATGGGGCGCGCAATGACGTCGGTTCCGCCACCGGGCGCGAACGGAATGACCCAGCGCATGGGCTTGTTGGGATAGGCGCCGGATTGGCCCCAGGCTCCGGAAATGTTCATTGCAGCCACCAGTGCTGCCACTACCATGCGTGTCCACATCATTGCAGCCTCCGTTGGTTACGTTGCATCTGACGCAGAACTTTAACTGATAGGATGGGAGATTACTCTCAAGTCCGGCGCAGTGCCCATGAATGGATACATCTCAGGCAGGCCCAGGGGTCACCATCGGTGCTATTGTTGGGGGCGCCTTTGCGTGTTTGAGCAGCACACAATGCGGAATAAATTCGATCGAGTCGATGGTCAGTAACGCGGTTCTTGAAGAAAAGGAATATCAACATGCGTTCAATTGCAACCTGTGCCCTGCTGAGTCTTGCAACCATCTCGGGCGGCGCCATTGCCCAGTCGGCAAACACCTGGCCTACCAGGCCGGTGCGCCTGGTGCTGGCCTTTGGTGGTCCCGGTGGTGCCCCCGACGTGATGGCGCGCCTGATTGCACCCAAGCTCGGTGAAGTGTGGGGCCAGCCGGTAGTGGTTGATCCGCGTTCTGGCGCTGGCGGCATCGTGGGCATGGAGATTGTGGCGAAGGCCGCGCCGGATGGCTACAGCTATGTCATGAACAGTCCCGCGCATGTGATCAACCCGGCGCTCTATGACAAGATGCCCTACGACACGGACAAGGCCTTCGCATCGGTTTCGCTGATGTGCGAAACGCCCAATATCGTGGTGATCCATCCATCGGTACCGGCGCGTTCCATCAAGGAACTGATCGCCTATGCGCGCGCCAATCCCGGCGCGCTCAATTACGGTTCGGCGGGCAACGGCTCGTCACAGCACCTTTCGGGTGAATTGTTTGCCAAGATGGCCGGCGTCAAGATGACCCACGTGCCCTACAAGAGCGGCCCTGCGGCAGTGACCGATCTGGTTGCAGGACTGCTGCAGCTCACCTTCGGCGCGGGGTCTTCCATGCCCATGGTGCGTGCAGGCAAGCTGATCGCACTGGGGGTGACTACCTCGCGCCGCTCCAGTTCGTTGCCGGACATTCCTACCGTGGCTGAAGCAGGTGTGCCCGGTTATGCTGCCTCGGCCTGGTACGGGTTGTTCGCGCCGGCCGGTACGCCCAGGGCCATCATCGAGAAGGTCGCGGCCGACACCACACGCGTGGGCAGGTTGCCAGAATACAAGGACAAGTTTGCCCAAGGCCTGATCGAGCCCATTGGCGGCACGCCGGCAGAGCTGGATGCCTTCCTGCAGGCAGAAAAGGCCAAGTGGACGGTGATCGTGAAGGAGTCCGGCGCGCGGGCCAATTGACTCGACGTGACACCGAGACCAACAGAGCGCAGGATCACGCAGCGCATTCAGTTGGGCTATAGTCAGAACGTTTCATCGTTTTACGAAAAAACGCGGCGAGATACCGGGCCCGCATCGAGCAATCAGCAAGCTCAAGACATCACACGCTGGAGTGGACAATATGAACCATCGTTTTAAGTTGATCTGCATGGGGTTAATGGCATTGGCCAGCGCCACGGTCCATTCCCAGCAAACTTTTCCGACCAAACCGGTTCGTATCATTGCCGGCTTTACCGCGGGCAGTACGGTCGATGTCATGGCGCGTACCATCGCCAACAAACTCACCGATGTGCTTGGCCAGCAGGTCATTGTCGAGAATCGTCCGGGGGCGGCGGGTAGTGTCGGCGCGGAGGCGACGGCGAGGGCGCCAAAGGATGGCTATACCATGCTTCTGGCCGCCCTGGGATTTGCGGTTGTTCCGAGTCTGACGCCGAAACTGTCATGGGATCCGGTCAGGGACTTTGCGCCCATATCTCAAGTGGCAACCAGCCCCCTGGTCATTGTCGTGCACCCGAACGTGCCTGCGAAAAACCTGAAGGAGCTGATCGCGCTGGCCAAAGCGCAACCCGGCAAGCTACGGTATGGGCACGCGGGTATCGGTTCCTCGCAGCACATGGCAGGCGAACTGCTCGCGGCCGAAGCCGGAATTGATATCGTCAATGTGCCCTACAAGGGCAACGAAGAGATGCTGACTGACCTGCTGGGTGACCGGCTCGAGATGAATTTTCAGGGCATGCCTACCGTGCTGTCGCATATTCGGGCCGGAAAGGTTCGCGCAATTGTCGTCACCAGCCCGAATCGTGCCGCGGCACTTCCCGATGTGCCGAGCATCGGCGAGGCGGGGTTGCCCGCAGCCACCGTCAATGTGTGGTTTGGTCTTCTGGCGCCGGCCGGGACTCCGCGTGACATCATCAGCCGGCTGAATTCAGCCGTGGTTACGGCGATGAAAAGCCAGGATGTGTCCGACTCCTTTGCCAAGTTTGGTTCCGATGCTTCGACGAGCACGCCCGACGAATTCGCGCGCATGATTCGTGATCAGGTTGCAGTCTGGGCCAAGGTTATCAAGCAGCGTGGAATCAAAGTCGAGTAATGGCGGGCGTGCCTGATGGCAGCTGGCCAGGCCACGGGGGTGTTTGAAAAATGGCTGCCAATGGGTTCATTCTCAGCCCAGTCTGGCGAGTGATTTCTTCGGCGACTTAATCATTCTTGCTGATGCGCCACGACACTTGGCCAATCAGCCAACGGGCAACGACTCGCCCAGCCTTCATCGCATGTGCCTTGGGCTGTTTTTTGCCGTGCAATGATCTATTGCGAGGTAATCGAGCGATAATCCGAGGTCGAATTTTCCGTTTCTTATTCTTTGATTGACCTTTCCCTATGAGCACTCTGGAATCAGGCAGCACCAAGAAAAGACTGCCTCTGATTATTGTCCTTTTACTGGTTGTTGTCGGGCTGCTGGGCGGTGCTTACTACATGGCGCCGCGTTTCGAACAGGAGGCCCCGCAGATCAAGCTGACACCGGACACTGGATCGCTTGGTCTGGGATCCATCGAGATTGGTGTGACTGACCGGGGTGCCGGATTGAAATCGGTTGCCGCGACACTTACGGTGGGTGGCACCGTGCACGCGCTGGCCTCGGAGCAGTTCCCCCAGCCGCTACCGGAAAAAAAGATCACTGTTGCCTTGTCCTCGAAGCTGACCGGCATCAAGGAGGGACCCGCGGTGTTGCGCATCAGTGCACGTGACGACTCGCTGTGGAACTTCTTCAAAGGCAACGAGACGGTAGTCGAGAAAAGCATTTCCATCGACATGACGCCGCCGACCGTCGAACTCATTGCCGATGACCGCTATGTCAATTTCGGTGGCGTCGGTGTGATTGTTTACAAATCGACCCCGGATACGGTGACGAGCGGAGTCAGGATCGGTGGGTATTTCTTCCCGGGCTTCCCGGGCCAGGTAAAAGTGCATCCGGATCACTTCATCGCCCTTTTCGCCCATCCCCATAACGTGCCGGCGGATGCCAAGGCCGTGCTGGTCGCAACCGACCAGGCCGGGAATACCCGGGAGATGCCGCTTGTCTATGAACTCAAAAACGTCAAATACAAGAAAAGTACCATTCCGTTGTCGGACAACTTTCTCCAGAAAATTACACCATTGTTAAGCGATGTTGGCGCGCGCCAGGGCACGCCAAAGGAGGTGTTCATCCGGATCAACAAGGGGCTCAGGAAAGAGAACGAAGACAAAATCATCGCAATCACGCGCAAGTCCACTGCGTCCATACTTTGGAAAGGCGCATTCAGCCAACTGAGCAACTCCAAGGTCGAGGCCAACTTCGCCGATGAGCGGACGTATACCTACGACAACGAGCCGATCGATACCGCCTTTCACCTTGGCTACGACTTGTCAGTCACCAAGCACTATCCCGTCGAAGCGGCCAATAGTGGCAATGTTGCCTATGCCGACGACCTGGGCATTTACGGCAATGTCGTCATCCTCGATCACGGCCTTGGGCTCTTTACGCTGTATGGTCACTTGAGCTCGATCGACGTCAAGGTTGGTGATTCGATCACGCCACGGCAGATCATCGGCAAGACCGGTGAGACCGGCCTGGCTGGCGGTGATCATCTCCACTATGGTGTCTATCTGAACGGCGTGGCCGTTTTGCCGGTGGAGTGGTGGGATCAGAAGTGGATCACCGACAATATTGAACCCAAGCTCGAAGGCAAGACCGGCGAGGCGATCGCCGAATCACAGCAGTCCAAAGCGCCACGCAAAGCCGTGCGCAAGCGACGCCGATAATCCGGCCAGGGAATGGGGGCGGGCTTATTCCGCCTTGATGCCCGCTTCCTTCACCACCTTGCCCCAGGTGTTGTACTCGCGCTGGATATAGCGGCCCAGCTCTTCGCTCGTGCCAGGCTGCGGCTCCATGCCCTGCGCCTGCAGCTGCTCGCGCAATTCAGGCGTGTTAAGGACTTTGACCAGGTCACGGTTGAGGCGATCGATGACCGGTTTTGGCGTCTTGCCCGGTGCCACATAGGCATACCAGTTGGTCGCCTCATAGCCGGGGTAACCCAATTCGGCAATCGTTGGCACGTTGGGCAGGAACTGCGAACGCGTCGCCCCAGTGGTGGCCAGCGCGCGGATCTTGCCCGCTTTGATCTGTGGCACAGCCGAGGGAGCTGAGGCGAATACCGAGGGTATCTGCCCGCCCACCAGATCTGTCATCGACGGACCACCACCCTTGTAGGGGACGTGGACGAGATTGGCTTTTGCCACCAGGCGGAACAATTCACCTGCCAGATGGCCGGCTCCGCCGATACCCGAGGTGCCGTAGGCGAGACCGTTGGGTCGGCTGTTGGCGAGCTTGACGTATTCGGAGAGGCTTTGCGCCGGCACCGAAGGGTGCACTACCAGCACATTGGCAAAGACCACTGCCATGGTGAGCGGGGCCAGGTCCTTCAGTGGGTCGTAGGGCAGGTTGGCGATCTGGTGGGGTGCAACGGCCATCGAGCCGACGTTGGCGAGCAGGATGGTGTGTCCGTCCGGGTTCGCCTTGGCCACCATGTCGGTGGCGATATTGCCGCCGGCGCCGGCGCGATTTTCGACGACGACATTAACCCCGATGGCTTCGGCGAACGGCTTGGCGATGATGCGTGCCGCGATGTCGGTGCCGCCACCGGGGGCAAAGCCGACCACCATGTTGATGGGTCTGTTCGGAAAACTTTGCGCTTCGGCGAGCCCGCTGAAGGCAGCCAGAATTAACAGACCGCAGACTTTTTCCTGGAAGCGCATGGTTGTTCTCCTTTGGGTATCGGTTTATCAGTGCGCGTGAGTACAGCTGTTCGCCATCATTGATGTGATCATTATTAATATCAATTATTCATTTAATAGGAACTTGCGCAATGATTATTATCATTTTCCAGTTTCAATTGGGCGTCGCGACTGGGCGCTGCCCGAGCCGAAGCCTCATTCGGGTTTGATGCCGGCGACTTTCACGACTCTTGCCCACTGTTCCAGTTCCTGGGTGACCACTTTGGCCAGTTCATCCGGCGTACCGCCGATCGCCAGCATGTCGTAGTCGGTGATGCGCTTGACGACGTCCGGCATCTTGAGGACGAGGTTGGTTGTGGAGCCGAGCTTGTCGATCACAGCCTTCGGTGTGGCCGCCGGAAGAAACAGGGAGTACCAGAAGCCGACATCAAATCCTGCATAGCCGCTTTCAGCGATGCTGGGCGTATTGGGCAACCCCGGATAGCGTTTCAGACTGGTGACGGCAAGGATGCGCAGCTTTCCTGCCTCGACCTGCGGCTTCAAGGTTCCAATGGGCAGAGTGGAATAGTGAGTGTCGCCGGCCACCAGCGCCAGAAGCGCTTGCGCACCGCCGGTGTAGCGTATCGTCAGCGCCTGAAAGCCGGCGACATTGCGGAAGAATTCGCCAGCCAGCATATCGGGTACGCCAGCCATGCCGAAATTGATCTTTCCGGGATTGGCTTTGGCATAGACCACAAACTCGCCGATCGACTTCACCGGCAAGGTGGTCGGGACCGCCAGCGCGAAGGGCGCCGCAGTCAGCATGGTGACGGGGGCAAAATCCCGGACCACATCGAAGGGCAGGGTTTTGACCAGGTAAGGCAGTTGGGTTATTCCATTGGACGCGATGATGGCGGTATGCCCATCCGGCGCCGCGCGTGCCGTTTGTTCCAGGGCGACCAGTTGGTTGAAGCCGGGGCGATTTTCCACGACCACGCTCTTCCCCTGAAATTGAATGGACAGCTTGTCTGATACCGAGCGTGCCACCACATCCGAAACGCCACCGGGTGGAAAGGCGACCAGTAGGCGAACCGGCTTGGTCGGGTACTCCTGAGCCTGCACAGGAAGCCCGGTCAGGGCCATGCTAGCTACCACATTAATCAGGCCAGCCAATGCTGCTGGCATTCCAATGATTTGTTTCATGTACTGATCTCCCGTGAGTTATCAAATCAGGACCGGATTTGGAGGGATTGCGCAGGTGAGCCTCCTCACGGAGGCTCGCCATGAGTGACGGCACTGTAACATGCGCGCCTGGGGTTGATGAATGAGGCTATGCCCATAGAGTCAGGCGAAATGTTTTTCGTGAACATTACCGAACTGGCCACTAAATGGTGACGAACAGTGGGCAAGCTGGCCTTTTATAATCGGCATTCAATTTAAGGGCATATCATGCAAAACGGCATCTACAGCTATCCGGGCACCAGCCGGATCATCTACGGCATTGATTTTGCCGAGGCGCTCGCGGACGAACTCGCTCTGGTAGGAGCTCAAAAGGTCTTTGTGCTCGCCAGCGGCACGCTCGCGCGCAACACCAGTCTGATCGAACGCCTGCGGCAGGTGCTGGGCGCTCGCTTCGTCGGCCTCTGCGCAAAGATAGGGGCGCACACCCCGCGCACCGATGTCGTGGCAGCTGCGATTGCGGCGCGTGCGGCGCGTGCCGACATGCTGCTGACCCTGGGGGGCGGATCGGTCACCGATGCCGCCAAGATGGTCAGCATCTGTCTGGGTAACGACATTAGTGATCCTTCGCAGCTGGACGCGTACCGCATTACCGTTCGTCCCGACGGCAGTTGGGAGCAGCCCTCCTGCAATCCGCCGTCGGTTTCATCCGTGGTCATACCGACCACGCTCACCGCAGCCGAATTCAAAGCCTCTGCCGGTTGCACCGACACGCTGCGGCAAATCAAGGAAATGTTTATTCAACCTGCGGCAATCCCCCGCACGGTCATCTTCGATCCCGCTGTGACAGTGCACACACCGGACTGGTTGTGGCTTTCGACCGGAATCCGTGCCGTGGATCACGCCGTTGAGGACTTGTGCTCGATCAACAGCAAGCCGCTATCCGAAGCCACGTCATTCCATGCGCTGAGACTGCTCGGGGCGGGTCTTCGCGCCACAAAGAATGAGCCGGACAATCTGGATGCGCGGCTGGATTGCCAGCTGGGAGCATGGATGTCGATGATCGGCAGCGCGGCCGGTGTAATGAAGGGCGCCAGTCACGGCATAGGCCACGTGCTGGGCGGTGCCGCCAATGTCCCGCACGGCTACACTTCCTGCGTCATGCTGCCGCATGTGATGCGCTTCAATTACCCGTTCAATGCCGAGCGCCAGAAGCGGGTCAGCGAGGCGCTTGGTCATCCGGATCAGGCTGCCGCCGATCTGCTTGCAAGTCTGATTGCCGATTTGGGTTTGCCAGGCACGCTGCGCGCGGTCGGTCTGAAGGCGGACATGCTCGATCGCATCGCGGCGGATTCCATGCACGATCGCATGGTGCGCTCCAATCCGCGCAAGATCGATAGCCCAGCGATTGTTCGCCAGCTTCTGGACGCCGCCTGGTAGTTGCTCCTGCCGTATCGTGCAGGTGAGGGCGATGTCCTGGAATCGGACTTGCCAGAGGAAAATGCCGAAAACTGACTGCAGCCGATGTCAAACGAGGGTGGTCTGGAGCCAGCCACGTCGGCCTTGCGGCTTCGGTGACTGGTCTCCAATCCGTTTTCTTGGCGGTTCTTCTTTTCCGCGATGGAACACTGCGGATTTATTCTTGGCCGCCTCTTTTATTGCGGTTTTCTAAAAACTACTTCTTTTTCTTGGCCGGTGCTTTTTTAGCTGGTGCTTTCTTGGCTTTTTTCTTCGTTGCCATATCAATCTCCGTAGGTGTTAGTGGATACAACATTCCAAACTCGTCCGAATTGGAGCGAGCTATTCAATTGCCGTGATGAGCTACGGCCGATCGAATTCGATGCGCGTTTTCCCGTGATGGGAAAACGCATACGTTCACAAATTTGATGATGGGTATTCTGGAGTGAGATCGATTCCGCCGCCGCGGAGAGCCGCTTCGGGCTTATGAACTGCTCGCCGTTTGAAAAGGCGGTCGTGCTATTCAGCGATGTGTGCAAAAAGTTTCTGCATGGGTTCGATCATTGGCGCAATTAAAACACTAGCTGACCAGAAGATGCAACATCCTTTTGCAAAATTTTGTGATGTGTTGGCAACTGTGCAACCTGCTTGCCGAGTGGCGTGCGCACTATGACTCGCCGCAGGCGCCTGCTGCGTTGATCAATGGTTGGCTGAAATGCGGTTAATGGTGAGCGATGTTCGGAACTGTGAGCCTGTAGTGCTGCAGAAGAACGGCGTGATTTTCATAGTGTGTTTTCACTCGGCAGCCGCCAACTTTTCCTTGAACAGCCCCAGCAGCAGTCTCAGCAGAGGCAACAGCAGCACCAGCGTAGCGGTGATCAACAAGCCTACCGCAATCGGACTTTCCAGAAAGATACTGAAGTCGCCTTGCGACATCTCCAGACTGCGACGGAGGTTTTTCTCCATCAGTGGGCCGAGGATCAGCGTCAGTACTGCAGGTGCCAGGGGGATATCCAGTTTTCTCAACAGGTAGCCCACGACACCAAACAGCAGCATGGACATGATGTCAAAGGCGCTGTTTTCAGTCGCGTAGGCGCCCAGCAGCATGAAGCCCATGATGATTGCAAACAAAATGGAATACGGCACCTTGAGAATCTTCACCCAGATGCCCACCAGTGGCAGGTTCAGGATGAGCAGCATCACATTGCCGATGTACATGCTGGCGATGACGCCCCAGGCGACATCGGGATGCTCTTTGAACAGGAATGGTCCGGGGACCAGTCCGTTCATCATGAACGCGCCCATCAGAATGGCGACCGTGGCCGATCCCGGGATGCCCAGCGTAAAGAGCGGGATGTAGCTGGCGTTGGCGTGTGCGTTGTTGGCCGTTTCCGGACCCGCCACCCCGGCGATCATGCCCGTGCCGAATTTTTCCGGATTTTTCGAGAGCTTTTTTTCCGTGACATAGGCACTGAAGGAACAGGCCGATCCTGTCATGCCCGGTATCAGTCCGAGCACGAAGCCGATCACGCTGCCACGGCATATCGGCCAGAACGATTCCTTTAGGTCCTGGATGGTGGGCCACAGCGAGCTCATTTTCGCAGTGACGATGGGTTTCCATTTTTCTTCGGCATTGGTCAGCACTTCACTGACGCCAAAAAGTCCCATGATGACCGGTATGAAGCCGATGCCTTCCATCAATTCCATCGAGCCGAAGGTGAAGCGCGGCACGCCCTGCGCCGGGTCCATGCCTACGGTGCCCAGCATCAGGCCGAGGGTGGCACTGATCATTGACTTGATCATGGATGCGCCTGACAGGCCTGAAACCAGGGTCATGCCCAGCACCATCAGCGCGAAAAACTCGACCGGCCCGAACTCCAGCGCGAATCGGGTCAGGGGGGCCGCGGCCACCAGGCCCATGACGCCGATGGTGCCGCCGATGAAAGAGCCAATGGCGGCAATGGCAAGCGCCGCCCCGGCCCGGCCTTTCTGCGCCATCTGATATCCATCGAAGCAGGTGACGGCCGACGAGGCCTCGCCCGGAACATTGATCAGCACGCTGGTAATGGTGCCGCCATATTGCGAGCCGTAATAGATGGCCGCCAGCATGATGATGGCGCCGGTGGGGGGCAGGCTGAAGGTGAGCGGGATGAGCAGCGCGGTGCCCGCCGACGGCCCCAGTCCGGGCAGCACGCCCACCAGCGTACCCAGTACGCAGCCTATGAAGGCGAACATCAGGTTCTGCGGTGTCAGGGCCACCGAGAAGCCCATCATCAGATTGTCGAAATATTCCACGCGCTGTCCTAAAGACCCAGGTTGTTCAGGAACCCGATGGCCGACGCTGGCAGCGGCACCTTCAGGAAATGACTGAATAGGTAGTGCACCCCAAAGCTCCCGAGCAGCGATATCGTGAGGGTGATGAAAACACTTTGCCTTCCAAGCGCCACCAGCAAAAACAGCAGGAACACGAACATGGACACCGAGAAGCCGATTTTTTCCAGGACCAGCCCAAACAGCGCCGCCGAAATAACCAGTGCCGCGATGCGAACGCATCCGGTGCGACTGGGGATCATGTCGATCGCTCTGCCCGGCAGGGGACGCAACCACAGTTGTACGAACCAGATGGCGGACAACCCCCCCATGAGCATGGCGAGCCAGAAGGGGAAGAAGCCAGGCCCCGGACCGATTGACGTCCAGTAGGTCATTTTGATCGCCTCAAAGGCGACCCAGCTTGCAAAGGCGACGATGAACAGGCTGGCGGTTTGGTGAACGCGCGTCACGGTCTGGCTTTCACGAAGGGATATGCAAGGGAAGTAATCCTGCCCAGGCCGCAAGACCACAAGACAGTGTCTTGTCCTGCAGAAGGCTTGGATCGGGAACGGGAGGAACTCGCGCCGGCCGATGCATTATTGGCCGGCGCGTCAGCGTACTGCCTGAAGTGCCTTACTTGCTGCCCTTTTCCTCGACGCCCTGGTCAGCCAGCATGAGATCGATGGCGGGCCTGACCTGTGTCTCCATGTTTTCCCAGAACTTGGCGAAGTCCGCCGCATTGAGGTAGCGAATGGGCGTGCCCATGGCGCTGATTTTGTCCACGACGGTGCGATCCTTCATGGCCCGCCCAAGGGAGGCTTCCAGTACCGCAATTGCCTCGGCCGGCATGCCGGCCGGGCCGGACATTCCACGCGCCGAACCGATGGTGAAATTGACTCCCTGGGATTTCAGGGTGGGAACACCGGGCAGCGACGCCATGGGCTGGTCATCCATGAGCACCAGATGCCGCAGGTTGCCTGCTTTGACATGGGCGAGGCTGCCGCCAACGCCCATGAAGGCGGCTGCAGTTCTGCCTGCCATCAACCCGGCCACCTCCTCTGGAGTGCCGTCGAAATGCACCAGCGCGAATTGCGCGCCGGTGGCCTTGGCCACTGACACGATCGCCATGTGGTCGTCGCTGAACAGGCCATTGGTGGTCACCCGCACGGTCTTCGGTTTGGCCTTGGCTGCGTCGATCAGGTCCTTGAAGCTTTTGTACGGTCCGTCCGCCTTGACCGTGATGGTCTCCGGATCGAAGAGAAACATGCCGATGGGCGCAAAACTGGCTCGATTGAAAGTCGCCTTGCGGCTGGGCATCAGGTACACACCCATGCTGGTCGGATTATTGGTGATGCCGATGGTGTAGCCGTCAGGCTTGGAAGAGACCAGTTGCTGCAGCCCGATCTGGGAGCCAGCACCGGGTTTGGGAACCACGACCATGCTGGTCCCGATATCTTTGGCCATGAAGTCGGTGACGATGCGCGCCTGGATATCGGTGGGTCCGCCTGCGCTGAATGGCACGATGACCTGTATAGGCTTGCCCTTGTCGGGGTAGGGCGTTGCTGCCACGGCAGACTGCGAAGTTGCTGCCACTGCCATTGCAAACAGGGCTGTAGTCGCCAACCGCTGTCTCGCCTGCGAACGGAGCATTCCCGCTTGAGTCATTTGATGCATGATGTCCTCCTCCTGGCTAATCTATTGTGAATGTCTTGCGTGTCCGGCAAGAGAGCCTTGGAGTTCCCTTGACGCTACGCAAATCTTCATCTGTGCTTTGGAGCTGCCTTGGAGGCGCCATGGTCATGCGTGCAGGTTGCTCTTGTCAAGCTCGATTGCGGACACTGATGCAGGAACCTGGACTGCACTTCCAGTGCAGCGATGGAGTCGCATCTGGTGATGCGATCGAATATGGGTGTTGTCCCGGTATTCAAGTTCGCATATAAATAGTCCTGAGGATGGGGCAATCCAGGGGGCGTTACCGAAGTCGCGCGAAGCATCGCCCCGCATCGCCATAGCCCCGGAAGCAGGGCAATACGAGGGTGAGATTTCCCTCGTTTTGTTATGGAGTTCCAAAAAGGAGGAGATCCGATGCCATACACACCATTCACCATTACCCCGCTTACTTCACACGGGACAGGCGCCGAGATTTGCGGGCTGGATCTGAGCCGGCCGCATGAGCCGGACTTGCGTGAGGCGTTGAATCAGGCATTTTCACGCTACCACGTGCTGGTTTTTCGGGATCAGAAGCTTTCACCACGGGCGTTCGCCCATGCCGCTGAAAATTTTGGCGAAATCATGCCGCAGGCCATCAAGGGCCATGGCGCGCGCGAGCATCCCGATGTGTTTGAGTTGAGGCCCATGCCAGTCGCGCCCGGCGAATATCGGGCGCCTGGCGGTGACGGCTTCCATACCGATCACTCCTTTGATGTGTGTCCGCCCAAGGCAACCGCCTTGCATCCGGTGATCTTGCCAAGCGCGGGCGGAGACACCCAGTTCTGCAACGTGCACCTGGCCTACGATGAATTGCCCGATGCGATGAAGAACCGCATTGACCGACTGCAGGCCGTGCATACCTATTACAGCCGCAACGCGGCGTACAAGGTACGCACCCTGGATGCGGCAAGCCTGGCTGTGCTTTCGCCGCCCGCGATACATCCGCTGGCGCCGGTGCATCCGGAGAATTCCAGGCGGTATCTGTACATCAGCCAATCGCGCCTCGAGTCCATCGTCGGATTGGACGATGCGCAAACGGTGCAACTGGTGAAAGAACTCATGGCTCATGCCACGCAGCCCAAATTCGAATATCGCCATGTGTGGCGCCATGGTGACATGGTCATCTGGGACAATCGCAGCGTGCTGCACAAGGCCAATGGGGACTACGACATGCGCGAGGGTGAAGGCCGGTTGATGTACCGGCTCATGCTCAAGGGGCCGGTCCCGCTGGCGTCGCGCCAGTAAGTCGGAGCCAGCCGCCTCGCAGTTGATCTGGCGGTATTTGCTCACTCCCACCATCCCACCATTGCCAGGAGATCCAATTATGAAACGTGGCTACGCTGATACACCCGAGGGTCAGGTCCACTATATGACTGAGGGCCAGGGAGAACCGTTATTGCTGCTGCATCAGACCGGTTCGTCCCGCCAGTATTGGCGGCTGATGCCGCTGCTGGCCAGGCAGTACAAAGTCTACGCCCTGGATACGCTGGGATCGGGCAATTCCGATGCGCTTCCTCCCGATGTGCAGATTTCCGATCTGGCCCGCAACGTGGTTCACGTCATGGATTGTCTGGGTATCCCGAAAGCCCATCTCTTTGGTCACCACACTGGTAACAAGATTGGAACGGAGCTCGCGGCGGGCTGGCCGCAGCGAGTTGACCGCTTGATCCTGTGCGGGCATACGCACAGCATACAAGCCGACCAGGATGAGCTTGTTGCAATCATGGGCAAAAGGGTAATGCCAGGCCTGCAGAAATTTGAGGCCGCCCCGGATGGCTCCCATCTGCTGAAAGAGTGGGCGAGGGAGTTCAGCGATCTCAGCGCGGCCTGGTGGGATACGACGCATATTGCCCGGGAAGCGTTCACGCCAGCGCTTTTCCAGCGCCGCAAGGAACGCATCATTGACCAGCTCCAGGCCCGGGATGAGGCCGCAAAATACCAGGCCATATTCAATATGAATCTGGGTGCCCAGATGCGCCGGATCAGGGCGAAGACCCTCATCATCGAAGTGAGGGTGCCGGATGAGGAGCACCTCGGTCCTCAGGGGCCAAAGCTGCTCAAACTCATACCCGACAGCCGCCTGGCCACCGTCGAGCACACTAGCGGCGGCATTGTCGTGGAGGCCAGTGCAGCCGATGAGATTGCCCGGCTGGTCCTGGACTTCCTGCAGTAGGGGCTTTACCCAGTTCGCGCCACACTAAACGGCCATCTAAACATCTATCGGCCCTCTGCTCGGAACAAGCAGATCGCGTTTCATCTGGGCGAGAGACGAAATGCCGAGCATGGCCATATTGCGATTGATTTCGTCGCGGAGCAGGCCGGCGGCATGCCGCACGCCTGCCTCTCCTCCGATTGAAGCCGCATAGAGAAACGGCCGGCCGACAAAAACAAACTGAGCGCCCATCGCAAGCGCCTTGAGCACGTCCGAGCCGCGGCGGATGCCACTGTCCATCATGATGGTCATTCCGCCCGCTTCGGCGACCGCGCCCGGCAGCGCCCGGAAGGGGGAAAGCGTGCCATCGAGCTGGCGCCCGCCATGATTGGATACCATGATGCCGTCCACACCGCTTTCCCGTGCAATGCGCACGTCGTGCCTGGAGAGCACGCCCTTCAACACGAACTTGCCTTTCCAGATCTTGCGGATGTACTCCACGTGCTCCCAGCACAACCCGTCGCGTGCCAGACGCGGGCGCTCGATGTTTCCCAATATCGGTATGCGGGGAAACCCCATGTTTTCGAGGTGGGGCATCCCATGGTTGACAAGGGTGCGGCCAAAAGTGCCGAGCAGCCACCGCGGCCGCAACATGCAGTCCCAGGCCAGTCGTGGCGATGGCTTGAGCGGGGAGCTGTAGCCTGATCGAACGTTGTTCTCACGGTTCCCCGCCACCTGTACATCCACTGTGAGCACGAGTACTTCGAATCCCGTGGCCTGCGCCCGTTCCACCAGCGGTGTGATGATTTCGGGAGATCCGGGAAGATAGGCCTGGAACCACGCGGTCGGCCCGACTTCCCTGACGCGTTCCATCGGTGTGAAGGATGCGCCGCTCTGGATCATGACGGTATTGAGTTCCGCCGCCACCTTGGCGAGCACATGGTCGCCCCGGTATGCCGCGAGCGCGGTGGAACCCATCGGTGGAAAGCCAAACGGCAAATCGTAGGTCCGCCCGAAGAGCGTTGTTTTCTGATGGCGAGCCTTGGTATTGACGAGCACGCGCGGAAGGAACTCGTATTCACTGAAGGCGGTACGGTTACCCCTCAGCGACGCATTGGCTTCCACGCCGCCGGAGATGTAGCCGAAGATGGGGCGCGGGAGGAAGCGGCGCGCGGGCGCTTCGAAGTCCTCCAGGCACAGCATGTCCTTGAGTACGCGTGGTGTCTGTGTCGTGCTATTGCTCATGATTCATTTCCCTCCCCGTTATAAATATTGGTATAGAAGTCAAAATCAGCGGGCCGAGTTGGCTTTTCATCAGGATAAGTGCCTCGTGCATAAAATCAACTGCAGGCCCAACTCCGGGTGTGGCGTAAAATACTGCAACAGCCTGCGACAGGCATCCACGCGTCCGTAGCTCATTTGGATAGAGCACTTGGCTTCGAACCAAGGGGTAGGGAGTTCGAATCTCTCCGGACGCACCAATACTCCTCCCAGGATTTTCATCTCTTGCCGTTTTTCGACGGCTTGCCCGGAAACGATGTGAATCGTGTCATCGCGGAGCGCCAGGGATCACCCTGGAATCACCGTCACTATGCGCCTCTCCTGAATTGATTGCAGCACCGCCTGGGTTACGGCAACCGTATTCAGGCTGTCCTCGCCATCCGGGAGCACGCTGCGCTCACCGCGTAATTCCCCTTCGAAGGCGTGTACTTGAAGCGCGTAGGCCGGACTTGCCGGGAATTTCTCCTCGATGGTCCCTTCAGCGTTTTTCACACTGACAACATGCTCCTTGACCCACCGCAGTTGCGACGTGGTGAGGGTCCCTTTTGAGCCTTCAATGATGAGATTGTTTCCCGCGTGTGGCGCCTCGCGTGTGGCCCGCGCCAGCGCATGGCAGCCATTCTCAAGGCGGCAGAGTATGGTGATCGTGTCGTCCAGTTGCTTGGCGGCGCGATCAGGGTGTGACAGGGCGCTGACTTCGATGATCCGATTGCCGCTTAACCACTGGATCAGATCGAGAAGGTGCACCGCCACATCATAGATAACCCCGCTTTGCGAAAATTCTGCCCGCCAGGTGTCGCGCGGCGTGATCACCGAACTGCGCTGAAGCAGGATCGTGGCCAGTCTGCCCAGGTCGCCCGAGCGGGCAATGGCGAATGCCCGTCTGATGGCCATATCCGTTCGAATCTGATGGGCAATGCGCAATACAACTCCCGCTTCCTTGCACGCGGTTACCATCTCCCTTGCATCGGCTGTGTTCAGGGCAAACGGCTTTTCACACAGCATGTGCTTTTTGGCTTTTGCACCGGCAAGAACGGCTGAGTGATGCATTGCATTCGGAAGTGAAATATAGACGGCATCAACGTCCGGGTCATTCATCAGGCTGTCGACGGTGCCGTGCACGCGGCTGACGCCGAATTTCGACGCGAATGCCTCGCCTTTCTCGACAGAACTACCCACGCACGCGGTGATGCATGAGCCGGGACTGTCGAGCATGGCCGGTGCAATAAAGTCACTGGCGACCCAACCCAAGCCTGCAATGCCCCACCGAACGGGTTTATCTGTTGCTTTCATGCTCTTCTCTCAAGATTTTGGTAACCGAATATAGGGCAATTTTCCCGATCGTGCCGTCGGCGCTCATTGTCACCGCTGCAGTTGCCCAGTCGTTCACCTTCTGCATGTCGCAATTGACGAAGGTCATATTGCAGTGCGGTGAAAGAATAATACGCCTGCGTAACGGATTGGCCCGGTTGTAGTATCTTTGCCGGCCGACGGGATGATTGAGTGGAAAAAGGAGCATTAGGCAAACCATGAACAGCGAACGAAAAGTGGCCATTGTGACCGGTGCAGGCAGAGGTCTGGGGCGTGCGATGGCCGTTGGCTTGCTCGATCACGGTATTGCGGTGGTGGCCGTGGACCGCGACCAGGCGCCATTGAATGAACTCGCCTCAGCTTATGGAAACGCACAACTCCTGACCGTCGCTCAGGATCTTACCGCCCCTGAGGCTGAGGAGCATGTACGTGCCGCAAGTTTGTCCGCCTTCGGGCGCATCGACATACTCATCAACAATGCGGGCATGGGACAGTCGGTCGTGTGGCCCGACCACTGGGTTAACCCGCTGCGCATCTGGAACATTGAGATCGATGAGTGGAAGCGCTTTTTCGAGCTTAATACACATGTCACTTTTCGCATGTCGAAAATGGCGATGCACCTGATGATGGAACAGCGCTGGGGCCGCATCATCAATGTGACCACGAGCCTGGGTTCGATGCTGCGTGCGGGGTTTGGTCCGTATGGCGCCTCCAAGGCGGCCGCAGAATCACTGACCCGGATCATGGCAGCCGAACTGGAGGGAAGCGGTGTTACCGCCAATGTCCTTACACCCGGTGGCCTTACGAATACGGCCGCCAATCCCGGCGCGCCCTTTGACCGTTCGAAAATGATTCAACCCGAGGTCATGGTGCCGCCGCTACTGTGGCTCATATCGGACGGTGCGGGGAGTGTTAACGGGATGCGCTTTCTTGCCTCGCACTGGGACCCGTTGCTACCGCCTGAAGAGTCGGCAAAGCAAGCGGGAGCCCCCGCCGCCTGGGATGCTGGTATAAGTCAACCGAAAGAACCCGAACGAATCGGCTAAATGAGGAGGCTCCAATGATACGCACAATGAATACGGTCCTTGCACTGGCATTACTGGGTTTATGCGCTGCAGTATCCACGTTGCATGCGCAGCAATACCCGACGAAACCGATACGTCTGCTCATCCCTTCGCCAGCGGGTGGCGGCACCGACATACTGGGCCGCGTGGTGAAGGAGGGCTTGGCCGAACTGTGGGGGCAGCCGGTTATCGTCGACAATCGCGGTGGGGCGAGCGGGCGGATCGCTGCCGCAGCCACGGCCAAAGCGACACCGGACGGCTACACCTTGCTGTTCACCTATGGCGGCCTCCTGACGACGGGCATGCCGCTGTTCAAGGATCTCCCCTATCACCCGATCAAGGACTTTACGGCGATCGCCATGCTCTGCCAGGTTCCCGGTGTGCTGGTGGCGCATCCCTCGTTTCCTGCGAAATCGGTCTCCGAACTGATCAGCATGGCGAAGGCCAAGCCGGGTGCCATTACCCAAGGGGCATCCAGCCCAGGATCGAGCTCGCACCTGAACATGGTGCTGTTCAAACAGATGGCTGGCATCGATATGTACCAGGTCAGCTTTAATGGTGACGGTCCGGCGCTGGTGGCCTTGTTGGGTGGGCAAGTGCCATTCGCATTCAACAACGTCGTCGTCACGCTGCCGCATATTCAATCCGGGAAGTTGCGGGCGCTGGGCGTGGCGACATCCCAGCGCGTGGCGGACCTGCCCGATGTGCCCACCATTTCAGAGAGCGGGCTGCCCGGCTACGAAGGCCTGCTTTTCTACGGACTGGTTGGCCCCGCCAAATTGCCGCCCGCAGTCGTCTCCCGGCTGTATGACGGTGTGCAGAAGATCAAGCAGATACCCGAGGTGCGGGCGCAGATGGCGCGCCTGGGCGCAATTCCCCTCGATATGACGACTGAGCAGTTCGGCAGCTTCATACAGAGTGAACTCGACAAGTGGACCAAGGTCATCAAGACGGGGAACATCCAGGCCGAATGAACGAGGCCTTGCCCACGCAATACATACAAATCAGCAACGAACGAGGAGAAAAGATGAGTGCCGCAAACCAACCCGCATTCGACAAGCCTGTCGCCCAGTCCGAGAGGGCGCTGGTGGCGCAGTGGCTCGACCAGTTCAACGTGGCACTTCACAGCGGAAGCAAGGCAGCCATTGCGGTCCTCTTCGCCCCAGACAGCCACTGGCGGGACCTGCTTGCCTTCACCTGGTCAATCACACCCAGCCAGGGTGCCGAAGACATTGCTGCCCTGATGATGGAGAAGCAGGCCAGTGCCAAGGCGCGCGGATTTGCCATCGCAGAAGGACGCACCCCACCGCGTCGTGTGCAGAGGGCCGGGTTTGATCTTATTGAAGCCATTTTTCAGTTCGAAAATGAAGTCGGCCGTGGTTTCGGTGTGCTCAGACTCCTGGCAGGAGAGCCCACCAAGGCCTTCCAGATCATGACCAGTCTGCAGGAACTC
This sequence comes from Betaproteobacteria bacterium, assembly GCA_947479645.1. Lineage (GTDB taxonomy): Bacteria > Pseudomonadota > Gammaproteobacteria > Burkholderiales > SG8-39 > CAIYPG01. The sequence goes on from CANKAJ010000047.1 coordinate 25,292, forward strand.
AAGGGCTTCGAGGAAAAGACCGGGAAGAACCGGCCCACCGGAGCGGCCTACTCGCGCAACTTCGGCGGGACCAACTGGAAGGATCAGCGTATCGCCAGCCAGACCTATGCGGACCGTGAACCTGCAGTCCTGGTGGTCGGCGGAGGGCAGGCCGGACTGACCATTGCGGCGAGGCTGGGCCAGTTGGGTGTTGATACGCTGGTCATCGACAAGCAGGAACGGGTCGGTGATTGCTGGCGCAAGCGCTATCACTCACTGGCGCTGCACAACAGTACCGATGTCAATCATCTGCCCTACATGCCCTTTCCGCCAAGCTGGCCGGTGTACCTGCCCAAGGACATGATCGCCGACTGGTTCGAGACCTACGCATGGGCGATGGAGATCAATTACTGGACGAGCACAGAACTCGCCAGCGGCAGCTACGACAAGGCCAAGGGGCAGTGGAATGCGGTGGTTCGCAAGGCGGATGGAACCGAGCGGACACTGCATCCCCGGCACATGATTTTCGCCAATGGACTGGTGGGATTCCCGCACACTCCGGATTTGCCCGGACTGAAGGACTTCAAGGGCGATGTGCTGCACACCAGTGGGTTTTCTACGGGCGCCAACTGGCGGGGCAAGAAGGCGCTGGTGTTGGGCACCGGAACGAGCGGACACGACGTCGCCCAGGATCTGCACAGCAATGGCGTCGATACGACCATCGTCCAGCGCGGATCAACCACAGTGGTGAGCATCAATCCCAGCGCGAAGCTGGTCTATGGCATCTTCGACGGCATCCCGCTCGATGATGCGGATCTGCTGGTGAGTACCAACACCTTGCCGGTTACGAGACTCAGTCTGCAACAGGTCACCGCGCGCATGGTCGAACTGGACCGGAAGATGATCGACGGCCTGATCGCCCGGGGGTTCAAGTGGGACATCGGCGAAGACAACGCCGGGCACCAGATGAAGATACGCACCCGCTATGGCGGCTATTATCTGAATGCCGGTTGCGCCGAACTCATCATTGACGGCGCGGTTGGTCTGATGCAGTTCGACCAGATCGAGCGCTTCGTCGAGGGTGGGGCGCTGCTCAAGGATGGATCAGTGCGGTCGGCTGATCTGGTGGTCCTGGCGACAGGGTTTGTCACTCAGGAAGTGCTGGTGGGCAAGCTGCTGGGCGAGGAGGTTGCCACAAAGGTAGGCCCGATATGGGGTATCGGCCCGGACGGCGAGATGAACAACATGTGGAAGCGCACCGCGCAGGAGGGCCTCTGGTTTGTGGGCGGCAGTTTTACCAATTGCCGGATGAACTCCCGCTACGTGGCGCTGCAGATCAAGGCGGTTGAGGAAGGGCTTTTGTCGAAGGCGTAAAGCCACCAGATGCGAACCGGCCCAATCGGAGGACTCAGTCATGTTTCGTAGGCAATCCATGCGATCAATTTTTATCTGCACCACCGCTGCAATATCGTTCTGCCCAGTAGCCGCTTTCTCGCAAGGTGCTGCCGACAATTACCCGTCACGGCCCGTTACGGTCATCGCCCCCTATGGTCCCGGGGGGCCAAGCGACCGGGAATCGCGGCTCACCACGTCGAAAATCAGCGAAATCCTGGGGCAGCCGTTCGTCCAGGACTTCAAACCCGGTGCGGGGACCATGCTCGGAAGTGCGCTCGCCGCAAAAGCAGCGCCGGACGGTTATACCTTGCTCGTTGTCAGCACCAGTTTCACCGTGCTGCCGGCGTTCTACAAGGATATTCCCTATGACACATTGAAAGATTTTGCGCCGATCTCCCAGGTCACCCGACGCACCAATGTACTGGTCTCGTCTCCGGAATTCCTGGCCAGGGATTTTCTGGAGTACATAGCTTATGTCAGAGCCAATCCGGGCAAGGTGAACTTTGCGACGACCGGGGCGGGTGGTGTCGGCCATCTTTCCGGCGAATGGCTGCACGCCGCGACAAAATCACAGGTCACTTTCGTGCACTACAAGCAGGCGGCCAACCTCATTCCGGACCTCGCCGCAGGTCGTACCGACGTCACGCTGACGGGATTGCAGTTCGTGCAGCCGCTCATCAAGTCGGGCAAGCTCAAGCTGCTGGCCGTTACCGATGCCCAGCGGAGCAATCTGCTGCCAGGCGTCAAGACCATTGCCGAACAAGGCGTGCCCGGCTACACCTACCTGGCATGGCAGGGCTTTTCCGCACCTGCCGGCACCCCTGTGGCCATCATCAATAAATTGAGCGAAGCCTTCGCCAAGGTCGTTCGTGCGCCGGATGTTGCCGCGATGCTGGAGGCAGAAGGCGGCGCGCCGGTGGGAAGCACACCGGCACAGTTTCGCCAACTCATCGTCACCGAGACCGAACGCTGGAAGAAACTGGTCCAGGAAAACGGGATCAAGGCTGATCCGTGATCTGAGGATCCTCCCCGAATCCGGAATGCGCGTGTTTCGGCCACGCTTATATAGAAACCGGTTTCAAAAAAACTTGTCCGAACCCACAGGGTGAGGAATCTCCTTTACATTTTGAATTTACAGCAGATTCCTCGCTGTGCTCGGAATGACAAACTCATCAGGTGGTAATTTTGAGACGAGTTGTAAGTTAAATCCAGCCTATTTCACGCAGCCTGCTTCAGGTTGCATTTCCCGTTTGGTTGAAAGGAATGTGATTGATGGAATCCAATAGCGAGTACCAGCGCCTCGATGATGACTTGGTATCCGCCATCCGAAAGCGTATCGGTCAACCGACCAGCAAGAGCTATCCCCATCCGCATGTAACGGTGGCAAGTCTGGATGCCATCCGGCATTGGGCTTATGGCATAGGCGACTATAACCCGCTCTATCTGGATGACGCCTATGCTGCTGCCGGCCCGCACGGCGGGATCATCGCTCCTCCCAGCATGGGATTCGTGTTCAGCCGGGGCATATCCGGCGGCGTTACCGGAATGGCCGGGATTCACGGCCTCATTTCAGAAACGAAGTTCACCTGGTATCGCCAGATCCGTCCCGGCGACCGGTTATCCGGGAACTCCATCATCTCCGACGTGCGTGAGCGGACCGGCAAATACGCGGATCGCCAGCTCGAACTCGTCACTGAGGGACTGCTACGCGATGGTGACGGCGAGGTTGTGGTCAAAGTGCAGAACTGCCAGCGCAGGATGGAGCGCGGCGGCGGTCGCAAGGCGTCCAAATACGCGGATCGCGCTCCCCATGTCTATACCGATGATGAATTGGAGCAACTGTGGTCTGTCGCCGCAGAGGAGACTTGTCGCGGTGCTCGCACGCGATCGTTCCAGTCTGTATCAGTCGGTGATGGCATTGATCCCATTGTCCGTGGGCCACTGACCACCAGCGATATCATCATGTTCCTGATCGGTTGGGGCGGTCAGTACATTCGTGGCCACGGCGACTGGGTTCGATGGGCGCGCCGTTTTCGGACGGCAGCCATTACCAATCCGCTCAATATTCCGCAACCGCCCGAGGCCGTGCACTGGGATGACGCGATAGCGCAGCAGACAGGCGTACCTGCGGCATACGACTACGGTCCGCAGCGCTTTTCCTGGTTGTCGACGGCGCTGACAAACTGGATGGGTGATGCCGGCGCCTTGCGTTCATTGAGCGTCCAGTTCCGGCGCCACGTCTTTGTGGGAGAGGCGATCTGGATTCGCGGGCAGGTGGCCGCAACCCGCATCGAGGATGGAGCGGGCCTGGTCACGGTGATGCTGGAGGCCAAAAACCAAAGCGACGAATTGGTCGCCACAGGGGAGGGGGAAATCCAACTTCCGCTGGATCTCGACACGAATGGATCGGAGTCGGCGCGATGAGTTCGAAACCGCTGGACGGCATTGTTGTTGCTGACTTTACCCGGATCATGGCGGGGCCATTTTGCACCCAGATGATGGCGGACCTGGGCGCGCGTGTCATTCGCGTAGAGGGCGTTGACGAGGCGACCACAGACACCACGCGAGTCACGCCGCCCATTGTCGGTGGCCTGAGTCAGACGTTCGCGGCGCTGAACCGCAACAAGGAAAGCTTGTCGCTGGATCTTTCCACCAGCGAGTCCAGGGAGATCATCAGGAAGCTCATCGAGCGCGCTGATGTCGTCATCGAGAACTTCAAGCCCAGCACATCGCGCAAATTCGGCCTTGACTGGGACAGCGTCAAGGCCGTCAACCCGAAGGTCGTTCTATGCAGCATTTCGGGTTATGGGCGGGCGAGCACCATGGCCGATGTGCCCGCCTACGATCTGGTGATTCAGGCCGCGAGCGGGGCAATGCAGCTGACGGGCGAACTGGGTCGCCCCCCCATCAAGATGGGCGTGCCGGTCGCGGACATCGAAACCGGCGTGGCGGCGTCGATCGCAATACTGGCGTCGTTGCGCACGCGCGATGCAACGGGTCTCGGTTCGTATGTCGATATGAGCATGCTGGACGTGAGCCTCAGCCTGCTGAGCTACATGGGGCCGATGTACCTTTCGCTGGGTATCATTCCGCAGCGGGTTGCATCCGGGCACCCCACCATCTATCCCTATAACGCATTCGAAACGACCGATGGTTACATCGTTGTAGCACCCTTCACGCAGCACTTCTGGCGCAATTTCTGTCGCACGCTGAAGCGTGCCGATCTCATTGACGATGCCCGATATGTGGATTTCACTGCGCGCATGGCCAACCGCGAGGTGCTGCACGGCATCCTGTCCGGCATCATGAAAACAAAGGGGCGCGTTGAATGGCTGCGCATTCTCGAGGAAGGCGATGTGCCCTGTGCACTGGTCCATTCAGTCGGAGAGGCCCTGGATCTGCCGCACACCCGGGCGCGCGGCATGGTGGCTCCCTTCAGCGACGGCAAATCGGACATTCCGGTAATTGGCACACCGTTCCGATTCGCATATTCGGACGGATCGGCATTCACACCCGAATATCATTACCCGCCTGCGGTGGGGGAACAGACTGGAGAAATTCTCAAATGGTTGAATGAAGATGTTCGGACATCGTCTCCGCGGCATTCACCATCCGGATCGCAAGGACCGGCGCTCGCCGGCTTGAAGGTGCTTGATCTGACGCGCATGGCGGCCGGGCCGTTCTGCACGCAACTGCTTGCAGACCTGGGCGCGGACGTCATCAAAATTGAATCGACCGGCGGAGGTGATCCGACCCGGGGAAATATACCCAAGGTAAAAGGCTACAGCACGTATTTTCTATCCGTAAATCGGGGCAAGCGCAGTGTGGCCGTTGATTTGAAGAGTGCCGAGGGGCTTCAGGTTGTTCTGGATCTGGCGCGAGATGCGGATGTCATCGTGGAGAATTTTCGAGCCGGTGTGATGGACAGGCTCTCCCTTTCTTACCAGGATCTCAAATCGATCAATCCTGACATTGTGTTTTGCTCGATCTCGGGTTTTGGCCACACGGGGCCGTTGAAAAACAAGATCTCCTTTGACCTGGTCACGCAGTCGGTGGCCGGTTATGTGGACTCCACGGGGGAACCCGGCCGGCCTCCTTCCCGTCTTGGTCTTCCCATCGGCGACCTGGCGGGCAGTTACGCGGCAACTTTCGCCATCCTGGCGGCGTTGCGGCACCGGGATCGCACGGGACTTGGAGCGCATATCGATCTGGCGCTGCATGACGTGCTGATCAGCCAGTTGGTCTATCTCGGACAGACTTATCTTGCCACAGGGTTGTCGCCTGAGCGCATCGGCTCCGGTCATCCCAATGTGGTTCCCTACCGGGTCTACGAGACCGCTGACGGGCATATGGTTGTCGCAGCCTACAATCAGACGCTTTGGCAGAAACTGATTGCAGCGTTGGACGTGAAGCACCTGGCTGAAGACTCCCGCTACGCGACGCGCGATGCCAGGGTTGCCAACAGGCAACTGGTTGATGACACCCTGGAAGCTGTTCTCAAGGGATTATCCACGGCGGAGTGGTTGCAGATCCTGGGTAACGTTGGCGTTCCTGTGGCAAAAGTCAATTCAGTGGGTGAAGCACTCGATTCGGAAGTCGCCAGGAGTCGCGGCATCATCATTGATGTGCCCTTGCCCAATGGCGTTACGGCCCGTTCAATAGCGAGCCCTTTTCACATCAATGGCGCGATCGTCGTTGCGCCGCTGGGTCCGCCGGACTGCGGACAACACAGTGGGGCCAAATGGATGTCGAACTGAAGCGATCCAGCGCGCCTCCAATCGTGGCCTTCGGCGCTACTCCGGCTGGATCTTCGCGCGCTGCAGCACGGCTGCCCAGCGCGTCGCCTCGGCACGGATGAAGTCGTCGAATGCGGCTGGCGTGCTGTGCATGGGATTGATGTTCATGCCGGCGAGCTTGCCACGCAGCTCCTGGGAATTGAGGGCCTCGCCCACCGCGCGGTTGAGTTTTTGAATGATGTCGCGTGAAGTGCCGGCTGGCGCGAGCACACCCCACCACGATCCCAGGCTCATGTCGGGCAGCGGCGTGCCCGCCTCGGCAAACGTGGGCACATCCGGGAGGGCGGCAGCCCGCTTGTCGCCGGTAATGGCGAGTGCTTTCAGCTTGCCGGCTTTCAGTAGTGGGCTGGCGCCGGAAATGCCGGTCACCACCAGATCGGTCTGACCGGCTGCCAGATCGGTCAGTGCCGGACCTATGCCCTTGTAGGGCACATGGACGATGTTCAGCCCGGCGGCCGCCTTGAGAAGCTCTGGCGCGAGATGCGTCGTATTGCCCGCCCCGGCTGAACCGAACGTCAGTCGGCCCGGATTGGCTTTTGCATGCGCGATGAATTCCTGCAGGTTCTTCACCGGCGTCGCGGTATTGACCACCAGCACCAGTGGCGCCGCTGCGACCAGCGAAACCGCAACCAGTTCCTTGTTCACGTCGTAAGGGAGCGCCTTGTACAGCGAAGGATTGACGGCAAGATTGATGTCCCCCAGCAGCAGGGTGTAACCATCGGGCTGTGCCTTGGCGACGACATTGGCACCCACGATGGCTGCGGCACCGCCGCGATTTTCCACGACGACAGATTGCTCCAGGCGTTCGGCCAGCGTTGGTGCGAGCAGGCGCCCCAGTACATCGGTCGGGCCGCCCGCGTCATAGGGAATCACCAGCCGTATGCTGCGTGTGGGCCAGGACTGTGCCCAGGCGCCCTGCGCCGCGAGAGTCATGGCGGAGATCAACAGTGCGGGGAATGCGATCCAGCGTTTCATGCGAATCCTTTCGAAAGGGTGGGCTATCCGTCGTGAGCCACCAGGCACGGCCTCGCAGTGCATTGGCCGATGCGTTATATCATGCGTTTGAGAAATTCAGGGCGGCGAGATCGCCTGCGTTTTGTTTGACGAACTTCATTAATTAGGAGTGCCTCATGCCGTCCAATGTACCGCCCGCAAAAGCCATAACCCAGGTGAGTGAAATGACCTATGCCGTTTTGCCGGATCGTATGCCCCCCATCCCGGATGACAAGCTGACTGAAGCGCAACGCCAGGCGATTGCCGACATCACCTCGGGCCCCCGCGGAGAAATCCGTGGCCCGTTCTGGCCGATGTTGCGCAGCCCCGGATTGATGATGAGCGCGCACAAGGTTGGCGAATACACGCGCTACGATTGCCCGCTTGACCGCCGTATCAACGAGATGGCAACGCTGATGGCTGCGCGTGCCTGGACCTCGCAATACGCCTGGAATGCCCATTATGGAAAGACCGTCAAGGCAGGCGTCAAGCCAGCCACGCTCGAGGCGATCGCGGAAGGCCGTCGGCCCGTGGGTATGGCACGCGATGAGGAGGTGCTTTACGACTTTGTCACGGAGGTGCTCGCAACCAAGGGTGCCAGCGACCAGACCTATGCGACGGCAGTGGCGCAGTTTGGCGAGTCCGGCGTCATCGACATTCTGGGCATTGTGGGTTACTACACCATGCTGGCCATGATGCTGAATGTGGCAAGAACCTCATTTACCGACGGCCGGCCGTTTCCATTACCCCACCTGCCGGTGCAATTGCGCTCGCTGACGCCGGGAGCCGCTTCGCCCGACGATTACACCATGTTGGCGTCACAGGAGAAGGAATTCGAAGCGCCCTGATGGCTGCATTGGCCACAGACGCAAGCGGGCGCCTGATTGGATCGCAGCACCGGAGATGGAATCCATCGAGAGGAGTGATGATGCGTGCATGGCCGCGATTGATATTGTTCGGAATCATGGGCGCGGTGATATGGCCGAATGCCGGGTTGGGACAAGGTGCGTCCTTCGCCTATCCCTCCAGACCCGTAACGGTCGTATTGCCGTTCCCCGCTGGCGGCCCGGTCGACAGCGAAGCGAGGC
>CANKAJ010000048.1 GCA_947479645.1 Betaproteobacteria bacterium
AATGCGCAAGCCTCATCAGCTTCTTTCGCTGCGCGTCGTCCAGTTCAATCGCTGTTGCTTTTCGCATCACCGCCTCCCAAATGCACCAGATACATCTTGGATCTCGGCAGATGAAAAATAGTTCCATTAATTATGAAGCACTACACTAGATCGTTTGTCATGTTCGCAATCTGCCTATGAAGTAAGTAAATATGCCTAATCCAAACGCATGATATATGCCAAGTGGAAGTTTTGGGATTAGATAGGCAGTCCTTACGGCAGCGAGAGCGCGAAGCCAATAAGCTGGGATTTAATTAATATTAATTAAATCATGTTTTTATATATTTTTCTCCTGTCCGATGTCGAATTGTAATGAAATCTTCGATCAACAATTTTAGGCATGGAAAACCGAAACTGTCGCCATCTCGATATCAAAAGCTGGCGCGGACTCAAAAAATCGTCGGAATTTCGACGCGGTGCTTATTTTTCGTCGCTGACGACTACGGTTCCGACAAACCTGATGGATGGAAAGTTTCGCTTTAGTGAATTGCTGTAGTAGTTGGTCATATTCATGCCATTTTCGAACCGAATGATGTCGTCTTTCTTCACCGGAACGGTCGTGGTCGCCAGCCAGAGTGGATCCTTGTCTTGCATGACCTCAATGTAGGTGTATTGAGATACATTGATGGTGCTCAGCACCTTGCCTTTGTTGGTCAGTTCAGCGGCAGGCTTGTTTGTCTGGCTATGCATGTCAACCGTGGGGTGGCCCTTGGGAAGTTCCTGGGCAACCGTAGCGTGGGCGACGACGAGCGCACAAAGCGCGGCAAAATACAGTTTCATTTTTGTCCCTTCCGGATTTGATTTGGTGAGGATATCAATATCACTTGCGGATTTGTCGGTTTGTCATACCTGACGAAGGTAACCATTATTTGTGTCCCGTAGATCATGGTGGCAGGTGGCATCAGTGTTCAACAACTGGTGTAACTGCAATTGTTGTGATTCTTGCCGTGGCAGGTCAGGCTGCACTTTCCGTTATTGGTCTGGCCGGCCGTTGACGTTGTAAAGCTTCTGAATGTCACCAGGCTCGTGTCGAAATTGATCAGCGACGGGTAAACGGAAGAGCCGTGCGGGTCGTGGCAGGTATTGCATGTTGCACCGATGTCTCCCGTGTGTTTGCTATGGCTGCTGCCGCCATTGAATTTGGTGTAGGTGTTGGTATGGCATTTTGCGCACATCGCGGGACGGGTGCCGGTGTAGGAGCGTTCGAGCAGACTGGGATTGGTTGAGCCATGCGGTCCGGCGGGGCCGGTGCCATTGTTGCCGGGGCCGGCATTATTGTTGTGGCAGTCGCCGCATTTCATGACGCTGGTGGTTGTCCAGGGCGAGATCAGAACCGGGGATGGGTTCACCTGAGGGCAGGCGCCTGCGACAGGGTGGCAGGATGCGTTGGTCGTCAGGAAATCCAGTCGCGTGTTGTTTTGACCTGTCACGCGCGCCGTTTTTGGCGCCGGTTTGTTGGTGCTGTCGGCATGGCAGCGAAAACAGACCTGATACTCGTAGTTCGCCGGATTGACTTCGATGCCGCCGATGGAAATCCCGCGTACTCCGGTGAGTGGACCCGGCGGCGTACCGGCGCCAGGTTTGCTCGCGTGCGGATTGTGGCAGTCAACGCACTCCACGTGCCGTGACTGGACTACCGCGGACTCCGCCGGGTCATGAATTCCGGTTGTGCTGGCAATCGGGTGGATGGAGGCTTTGGCGAATTCCGACTGAATGTTCTTCGGCGCCACGTTGCCATTGTGGCAGGGGTAACAGTTGTTCTCCTCGCTGGCCGCGTTGAGCAGGCGTTTCTTGCCGGGCGCGGAGTGGGGTTGATGGCAGTTCTCGCAGGCATTGGCCGCTACCGTCGTTCCGCTGGTGTGTGGCCACGGGTCGGGGCCGACGCCGTTCCAGGTCGCGTTGGACAATCGGTGACTGCTCAGGGGCCAATTATTTTTCGCATGGCACGTCTGGCACAAGGCGGACGCCTGGTTGGAAATGACCAGGAACTTGCCGTTGCTGTCGTCGTGAGGGTCATGGCACGAGGTGCATTGCATTTGGCCACTGCCATCAAGGCGAACCTTTCCGGTCAGGGTGGACGGATTCACCAGTTCACCGCTTGCTGTTGCAAGCGTCGGTGAATAGACAAACGAGATCGGGTGATCATCGGATAGGTCAGTGCCCAGTCTGCCGGCGCCTGCGGGCATGGCGGTCACGCCGCCGGACATGGGAATCGCGCTCGCGCGGGTCAGCACCTCGCCCAGTGCGATGGTGCCATCATGGCAGCTAAGACAAAGTTGCGAGGCCCCGGTCGGCTGGCCGGGATTGGCGAGCGCGGTGGAGCTGGTATAGGGTGTATAGGTGCCGCCCGAATTGCGACGATTCCACAGCGGAGCGCTTGGCGAACTGTTGTGCGGTGCGTGGCAGAAAATGCAGATCTGCGACTCGCCCGATGCCCTGACCGATCCGGGGCCGCTTGCAGACAGGTTGTGCTTGGTCGTCGCAATACCTGCATGGGTGACCGGGGGCATGCATAAACACAATGCGGCGACACACGCTGCAAGCAGCGCGCCTGCAATGCGCTTCATGTTGGTTCCCCGATGTAACGCAGTATCTGTACTCGCTGGTTATAGGAGTCGGCAATGTAGATGGTGTTGTCGTCCCCAATGAAAATCCCCGTTGGCAGCCAGAATTCGCCACGCTCGCGACCGAGCGCTCCGAGCGACAGCAGGAAACGGCCCGATTCGTCGAAAATCTGTACGGCATGAAACATCGCGTCGACGATGTAGATGTGCCCGTGGCTGTCGGTGGCGACGCCTTTCTGCCGCGCCAGGTCGCCGGTGCCATCGCCCAGTCGTCCGAATGCAGCGATAAAGTGGCCATGCTCGTCAAAGCTCTGTACGCGAAAATTGAGTGAATCGGTCACATACAAGCGACCCTGTGGCGTGCGCCAGATGAAGACAGGATAGTTGAACTGCCCCTGTGCCGTGCCGCGCCCGCCGATGTGCGACTCGAGTGTCCCGTCAGAACTGAATACATTCACATGGTGGGCCGTGGTGTCTACGACGAACAGTCGCTTTGTAGCCGAATCGAATGCGATGCCGGTGGGTTGGCCGAGTTTGGCACGCAGATTGACGGGGGATGCGACTTTTGCTTCTGCGCGAATGACAAATACCTTCGCCAGTGCGGAATCGGAAACATAGACATCGCCATCCGCGCCCCGGGCGAGTGCCACCGGCGAGGGAAGAGGCGCGTCGTTCTGCAATCGGATCAGGTCGTAGTTCCCTCTTCTGGTGTCGAAACGATGCACGCCTTTGGCGCCCGGGTCGGCGACGTACAGGATTCCGTCAACAGCCACGACCGCCATGGGTCGCACAAGATGCGCATCGTTCGCGCCGAACACAATGTCGGCCAAGCGCCGCAGGAATCCTTTCGAAATACCGATGTCCTCAGGGCGGGATATCGTCTTCAGGTAGGCAATGCGCGGTTCGGCTGGTGCCGCCGGCCACAGCAATGCCTTCGGGGCTTCCAGCGGTACAGTTGGCGCACACGCAGCGAGAGTCAGTGCTATGCCAACGAGCGTGAGGACGCCGCATGCAAAGCGGCGGGTGCTGAAAAGCCGTAGAAACATGATCAGATATCCCTTCGCACCAGTAGCTGAATCAGGTCACGCGTTCTTTCGACAGCACCCTGGATTTCGCGAGTGTGTGCCAACTCGGCGGTGACGTTGACTTGCCGGTAACGCCATTGCGCCTTTAGTGATCCAAGGGTGCGGCGGCGTTGAACCGGCGTACCGGTGTCAATCTCATGGCTTGCATCGGCACTGACGTCCAGTCCGAACCAGGTTCTCGACCAGTAACGCAAATCGTAGCCTTTTAGATTCACGTTCTGCAGCGAGTTTTCGTATTCGACTCGCGCGCGATGCGCTGAAATGCGCACATTGCCCAAGCCAAAAAAGGGTTCTTCCGTCTGCGCATAGACGTCCTGAGTCTGCCTGTGAAACGGATTGATGGTCTCCTGGCGCACTTCGCTTTCCAGACCACCGCCGATCATGATTTCAAACGGCCTTCTTAGTGGCACATCGAATCTCGCGCCGCGTACGCTGCCACGAACCGTATTGAGCGGGAATGTTGGCGCGCCGGATTTTAGCTGCGGACTGGTGCCGTAGTGACGCAGATACAAGTTCACATAACTCAGCAGGCCCCAATTGAGGTTCATTGTCTGCTCGGCCTCCTTGTACGCGTAACTGCCGCCGACGTCGTAACTGTAGTCGATCAGCACTTCCTGCCCGTCGACAATGTTTCCGCTGATGAGTCTTTGCAACCGCGTATCCTGGCCTACCGTAGACAGGGTGTAATCACGCCCCTCGACGAAAGTCTGGGTACGGGAGTTGTTGCTGATGATCACGCTGGATGTGGCCACGCGCTGGTGCGAGAGTGTGACCACGGTCGTCCCTGACAGTGCGATACGCTCGCCAATGATGGTGGTCTGTCCAGCCGACGCCAATTGCTCGTGCTGGTTGTAGCGCAGCGCATAACTGGCTTGTGCCATGCCCACCGGCAAAGCTTGTTGGTAGCGCATCGAACCATCCAGTCCGCGGGATCGCGCGGAGAACTGCCTGGTTTGGTTATCGTCGCCGCGCAACCCGAGCGTGGTGGCCAATTCCGGGATTGGCCAGTAATTGATGCCTGCGACTCCCGAATGGACTGTGGATCCAAGATCACCCTGGTTGCTGGTGCTGTGATTGAATGTTCCGAAGGTGTGGAGTTGATCCGAATGCCTTGCTCTCAGGTCGAAAAGCAATCTCATGTCTTTTCGATCAGGAAGCGAGCCCTGACCGAGCATATAGCTCTGGCTGTTCATGGCGATCAGGTTGGTAATGTCGTACTGGCGGTTGCTCCCGAATTGGAAGCGGGAATCAGCGTTGAGCCCCTGGCTGATCGAAGTGCTTGCCTGAATCGGGAGATTGGGGCTTCCGCTGACGGAAGATTGCTGGGTATTCTGATAATGAAGCTGGGTGGTTCCCAGCGTCCCATAGGATTTGGTTGCCTTCAGGCTGACGCGGTCGCTTTGGTCGTCGATGACCCGGTCAGCTCCTCTGGCCTGAAAGTGAGAGCGGGTTGCATCGAGGTGCAGCGGTACGGACGTCACGGGTGCCAGCAGAGATATGTCGAGGCCGTAACGCGTGTTCTCCTGCGCCAGGATCATTCCCGGTGCAACGCTCAGCGTGGGATTGAGGTGTTCGAAAAATACCGATCCCTGGTACGGCTTGTCGCGCAGAAATGTTGCCCGCCCGCTGAAGTTGTAGAGTTCGCCGCGAACATGGCTCTCGCCGGCGTCCGATACTGAACTGCCCTGCTGGAGGATCGGCCCTCCGCCGATGTCCAGGCTGAGGAAGTTGGGGTGGTATACGTAGCTATGGGTCATCAGGAATATTTCTTCACGCATGCTTGACTGACCTTCGCGGGAGCGCGCCTTCGCGCCAAGTCCGGAGGCGGGTTGGGCTGTCACAAAACTATCGCGCACATAGCGCATGGTCGTGTATCCGTCTACACCCGTGAGGCGGAACGGGGTGATTTCCTGTGCCAGTCCTGGCGTCGCTTTGCCGCCGAAAAAGGCTATGGCAAGAATGATTGAGCTGATTTTTCGAACTGGAGATGGGCACGGTTTTGTGCCCGGAATGCACGTTCTCGCAGCAGTTCTGGCCCAGGGCATTGGCGTCGTGTCCTTCGGATCGCGGCTGCCTCGGGACCGGAAATGCCATCGCTGGCTTCCCCGCTCGGCAAGTCTGCCTTCAGCGAACCGGATTCCCGGCAAGTGCGCTGTCTGGCGGGTATTCGGCGCCCTTCATTTTTCCGAAGCCAAATACATCAACCTTGTTCGGTCCGAACTGACTTGCAACCAGAATCAGATATTCGATATTGAATCCGGGCTCCGCGGAGCGGCGAAAGAAGTCGATGTTGTCATAGTCGATCGTCATTCCGGCAGGCAGGTTCAGTCCCTCGGCGGCATCGCCGGGTTGGCCAAAGAACAGCAGCAGCTTTCCGCCATTGTCGAATACCTGGACATTTTCAAAAGCGGCATCTCCGACGTACATGCGCCCCAGTCGATCCAGCGCGATTCCTTTGGGTCTTGCAAAGGTGCCGGGCTCGTTCCCGACTTCACCGTACACACGAACCGGTTTGCCCTCGGCTGTAAATCGCTGTACCCGGTAATTGCTGGTTTCGACAACGTAGACGTCACCGTCTGGGCCAAGGGCGATATTGGTCGGATGGTAGAGCTCGCCGCGCTCGGAGCCGGCCTTGCCAAAGCTGAACAGGAATTTTCCGGTGCGTTTGTCGAGTACCTGAATCTCATGGTGCTGAATATCCACAACGTAAAGCCGATCGCCCGAAATTACCGCATCGACGGGTTTGAACTGGCCGTCTGCACCGAAGGATGTCACGAAGCGGTCACTGCGGTCATACACCATGATTTGATCGCGGCCGGTGTCTGTAACATATTTGGTGCCGTCCTTGTCGATCTTGATATTGATCGGTCGCTTCATGCGGCCATTCCCGGCGCCAGTCATGATCGAGAACTGGCGCTTGCCAATATCGAAGACCGCAAGACCCTGGGCGCGACTATCGGCAACGTAGAGTTTGCCCTCTGACATGGCAACGCCGTACGGCTGCTGAAGCCGCCGTACATTGGCGTCATCTCCCAGGATGAACTTGGCAAATCCGTCACTCGGCGGATTGATATCGCGCTCACTGGCGATGGTAGCCAGATGCTGTATGCGGGGGGGGCGTTGGGCAGCGACGGATAGAAAATCGCCGTCGGGGCCTGGGCGACTTTCGCAGGTGTTGCCGTGCAGCCCACCAGCACCGCAGCGGCAAACACTGCCAGGCGGCATCCGATCATCTGAGTGACGTATTTATTCATGAATTCTGCCTTGTATGCAAAGCCCCGGGAGGACGGTGTGAGCCGGGGCGAGAACCGAGGTGCTTGCTCTACTTGTTGTGGCAGGCAAGGCAAATCTGGCTGCCCGCTTGCGAAACTTTCAGCAAGCCGGTCGTGCCGACCGTAAACGTGTTGTGCACGTCGTGGCATGACGAGCACTCGAGCTTGTTGTTGTAGAGCATGACCGCGGCAATGGTGCCGGACTTGGTCTGACTTCCTGAGCCAATGGCAATCATCTTGGTGCTTGGGTCGTGCAATGACCCGTCTGCGGTGGCCAGTGCGGTGTTGTAGTTGAAGCCAATTGGGTGATCGTCGTTCAGCGTCGATCCGAGATTGTTCCTGGCGCTGATCATCGTTGACCCGGTAGTGCCGCCGAAACTGTCGACTGCAACAGTGCCGTCGTGGCAGGACATGCAAAGCTTGGAGATTCCACCCGGCTGCCCCATTGTCGCGTTCAGTGTGGCGCTGCTGTACAAGGTATATGACTGGGTGGAATTTGAGTGATTCCACAAGGGCGCATCCGTGACGCTCGTATCGGATTTGTGCGGTGTATGGCACGCCACGCAGATCCGTCCACCGGACCAGGCTGATCCGGTGAAGTCGTGGGCAGATCCGGCGATCGTGCCCGCCCAACTGGGAAGTGTCACGGCGAGCAACAACACGCACCCTTTTAAAACCAGTCCTGCCAACTTTTCCATGACGCTTAGTATCATTTTAAAACTCCTTTTTCTGATCTGGATACACGGAAATATTGCAGTGCAATATTCCGTGGTTTGCTCAATATCGCGAAACAAAAGTCATAACTCGAAATACCAATGATATTGGCATGGTCATTTATAATGTCATTGGCATATCCCGTCAACGCATAAATACACATATTTTTGTGATTTATTCCACAGTTTCTTAATATATTTTTATCTATAAATAACTTTTATTATCAATATTATTTCGGTTTATTGCCGATCTGACTAACAAAAGGGTGAGTCAGCATAGCAAGGCAATGGCGTTTTTTAATGTGAAGAAATGCACTGTTCGATAAAAGTAAATGACAATGGAATAGTTTCTTCGGGATACCATTTGTCCGGGTACAGAATGTCTAAAAAATCCATCTAGAGAAAATTGCCGCGATGCAGCAATACTATATTGGGTTTTGGAGAGCGTCTTTCGAATGTGCAGGGCTATTCCCAAACGACCTGTCTTAAAGAACCGTGAATAAACGCAGGAAGAGTTGAAATGACGATGTCGAATGCTGCTGCCAACCACCTGATCGGCAATTTAGGTCAGCTGGAGCGGGTTACCCCGGCGGAAGGTGGTATAGGCGAGCACGCACTCAAAATTGTGCCACCTGGATCCGCTACCAACGTGCCGACTGGCGCACTTCAGAGACGGCGCGCCCTCGTTATGCCAGGTGCCGCATCCAGTGTTGTGATACTCGCCCTTATATTCGCCATTGGCTGGTATGCGAGGCGAAACGCTTGGCTGTCCCCAGCCTCCGGTTTGGGCTATTCACTGGGCATCATCGGTGCTTCGATGATGCTCATTTTGCTTCTTTACCCGATTCGAAAGCATGTTCGTTTCATGCACGCCTGGGGGCCGCTCAAGTACTGGTTCAAATTCCATATGGTTTCCGGAGTACTGGGACCTCTACTCGTACTGCTTCACTCCAATTTCCGGGTGGGATCCTTGAATGCAGGGGTGGCGCTCTTGTCCATGCTGTTGGTCGTGGCAAGCGGTCTTGTGGGCAGGTTCATTTACCGCAAGATTCACCATGGGCTTTACGGTAGTCAGGCAAGCCTGAAGGAATTGAAGCAGGTTCTTGATCTGCAGGTTGAATCTGTTGATCAGTTGTTGCGCTCCATGCCGGCAGTGAGACTGGAAGTGGACGCCTTTATTGCACTGGCTTCACACGAGTCGGCGGGATGGTGGCGGCGACTTGGATTATTCCTGACCATAGGCTGGAAGCGCCGCAAGGTAGATCTGCATTTGCAGCACGCTCTGGCTGCAAACGCCGGTGGAGGTCACATGTTATCGCCGCATCCCAGCGTCACAAACCTGATTCGTCATGTCTCGGCGACGTTGCGCGCAGCACAGCGCTACGCCCAGTTTTCAATGTATGAGCGCCTCTTTTCCCTTTGGCACGTGGTGCACATTCCGTTCCTGTGCATGCTTGTCCTCACGGCACTTGTCCATGTCGTGGCCGTCCACGCTTACTAGGTTGTTTGCTCTGGTTGTGGCTAACCTGAGTGTCGTATTCCTTGGCGCATTCAGCCTTCCTGCGTCAGCGCAAAGCCTTGAGTCGGCCATCATGCCTGGTGAAGTGATTCGGAGTCACGCCCGGTATGAGACGGACTGCAAGAATTGCCATGTGCGATTTGATCGAGCCGCGCAGCCCCGCGTGTGCCTGGACTGTCACAAGGATGTTGCCGCAGATATTCGCAGTAAAGCCGGTTATCACGGAAGGTTAAGCGAGCGTGCGTGCAGGGGCTGCCATACCGATCACAAGGGCCGGGATGCGAAGATTGTGCATCTCGATGAAAGGACTTTCGATCATGCGTTGACCGATTTCAATCTGCGCGGAAAGCATAAGGGGGCGGCCTGCTCGAGCTGCCACCGTGCCGGCATGAAGCACAGTACTGCCTCCTCGGATTGTGTCGGCTGCCATCGAAAAGATGACAAGCACAAGGAAACCTTGGGCGCCAATTGCAAGAACTGTCACGACGAGGTCGACTGGAAAAAATCCCGCTTCGACCACGCATTAACGAAGTTTCCGTTGTTCTATCGGCATCTCGAAATCAAATGCAGCCAGTGTCATGCGGATCCGCAGCACTTTGCCGGCGCACCCAGGGACTGTCTGTCCTGCCACCGCAAGGATGATGCTCACAAGGGGCGGCTCGGGCCGCGCTGCGAAAAGTGCCACGACGAGTCGCGCTGGAAGTCGCCAAAGTTCAATCATGATCGCGACACCCACTATATTCTTCGAGACCGGCATCGGACCATCAAGTGTGATGCCTGTCATCGCGCTCCCCCATACGAGGCCAAGACATCCACCAATTGTGCTGCATGTCATCGCAAGGACGATGCGCACAAGGCTGCTCTGGGTGACAAGTGCGAAACCTGCCACACGGAGAAGAGCTGGAAGGAGTTACCGATATTCAATCATGATCGTGATACCCGTTTCCCGCTGCGCGACAAGCATCGTGAGGCGAAATGCGACAGTTGCCACAAGGATCTGCGTTTTCGCGAAAAAACGCCAACCACCTGCTTTGCATGCCATGCGCGAGACGACCGCGACAAAGGCCACAAGGGCCGCTACGGCGAAAAATGCGAGACATGTCACAGTGTGAAGGCCTGGAACGCAGTGACATTTGTGCATGATCGCGACACTCGCTACATTCTTCGCGGCAGGCACGTGCGGACGAAATGTGATTCCTGTCATCAAGGCGTGCTTTACGTCGAGAAGTCGGACAGCCGGTGCGCCAGCTGCCATGATCGCGATGACAAGCACAAGGGGCAACTAGGGAAACTCTGCGACAGCTGTCACAACGAGCGTGATTGGAGCGACACCACGTTCGATCACAATCGGTCTGCCTTCCCATTGCGCGATCGCCACGCGGTGTTGGAGTGCAAGCATTGCCATCAGACTTCCGAATACAAGAATGCCAAGCCGGAATGTGTGTCATGCCACGCCAAGGACGATCGCCACAAGGAACGACTGGGACCACGATGCGACCAGTGCCACAGTGCAAGCAGCTGGAAAAATACGGATTTTGACCACAACCTGCGTGCGCAATTCAAGCTTGGCGGGGCGCATGTCAAGGTGGCCTGCCTTGCCTGTCACACCAGGCCGGTAAAAGACAAACTTGTGCTGGCCTCTGACTGTGCAAGCTGTCATCGACAATCCGATGATGTCCATCTAGGAACGTTTGGCACGCAGTGCGAAAGTTGCCACGTACCGGAAAATTGGCGAAAAATCATCGACCCGAAGTATGTTCCGCAGCCGCGTATCGCCCCGTCGCCCAAGGCAAAGCGCTCGCGATGACCGATTTTCGGCTATGGATGATTTACATTGCACTGCTCGCGGCAGTGCTCTGGATCTACGTGCATCGCCAGCGTCAGCGAGAGGCGGATTCGCTCTCGACGCTGCGCCAGGCGGAGGAATCGGGGCTCACGGAGCCGCTCAGCCTGCACCCGGTCGTCGATCCGAACATCTGTATGGGCTCCGGCGCGTGCACCCGGGCCTGCCCTGAAAGCGCTCTGGGGATCGTGCGCGGCAAGGCAAACCTCATCAATCCCACGGTGTGTATCGGCCACGGGGCGTGCGCCGCCGCATGCCCGGTCGAGGCGATCAAGCTTGTTTTCGGTACCGAACGCAGAGGTGTCGACATTCCCTACGTCAAACCGACATTCGAAACCAATGTGTCGGGCATCTACATTGCGGGGGAACTGGGCGGCATGGGCTTGATCCGAAAAGCCGCCGAGCAAGGGCAACAGGCAATGGCTTCAATTGCCCGTGTTCATTCCGAAGCCAATCAGCTTGATGTCGTTATTGTCGGCGCTGGGCCGGCGGGAATTTCGGCATCATTGGCTGCCATGGAGCGAAAGTTGAAGTTTGTTACTCTGGAGCAGGAGGATTCCCTTGGGGGTACCGTCTATCATTATCCCCGCAACAAGATTGTAATGACCCAACCAGTGTCTTTGCCGCTGGTGGGTAAGGTCAAGATGGGCGAGGTCTCCAAGGAATCGCTGCTGGAATTCTGGCAGGGCATCGTCGAACGCACCCGCTTGCCGATCACGTTTGACGAGCGTGTCACGAGAATTCTGGCGGTCGATCGAGGTTTTGTCGTGAATGTCGGCCCCAAGGAATATCACTGTAGATCATTGCTGCTCGCCATCGGGCGGCGCGGTACGCCGCGAAAGTTGGAGGTTCCCGGTGAAGAACTGCCCAAGGTTGTCTATCGCCTCGTTGACCCCGAACAGTATCGGGCGATGCGCGTTCTGGTCGTCGGCGGAGGAGACAGCGCCATCGAGGCAGCCGTTGCCGTCGCTTCGGAGCCGGGGACGACGGTGACGCTGTCCTACCGTGGCGACGCGTTTGGTCGCGTCAAGGTGAAAAACCGGGAGCGCATGAGCGAAGCGGAACAAGCAGGCAGGTTGTCGGTACGCTTGCGATCGTCAGTGACCCGCATCGATGAGCGACAGGTGATACTGGATCAGGAAGGTGGCGTTATTGCAATCGAGAATGATGTCATCATTGTCTGTGCTGGCGGAATCCTGCCCACACCCATGCTCAAGGAGATCGGAATTCGCGTGGAAAAAAAATTCGGCAGCGCGTAGATTCCATATCAATGGGCGGCTGTTCCAGTGCGATAGTTCTTGGCGATGGCCGGCGTCTTCAGTGTGGCGGCGGTAGCGGCAGTGATTTTGCGTAACCCTGCAGGGGTATTACAGCCGTGCCGACCAGCACGTACCCGTTGTCCGAAATTACTTTGGCATAATCGCTTGCGCCGGCTTCTGCTTTGAGCAACTTGCCTATAAGGCGGGCAATCGCAGCGTGCGGTGGGAATGACAGTAGTCCCTGTTTCCAAGCAGCGGTGGCTGCATTGCCGCTATCTGGGGAGCGACAATGCGTGCCAGTACATTGATAAACCGTGGTGTGTCCATAAGCCGATGGAGACTGTTGCCATAGGCAGAAGCAATATGCGGTACAGCCAAGGCAGTTTATTGTTATTGCGGCCTGTCATGCCATGTGCAGGGTCCTCAATCGGGCCGATTATGGTGGCTGAGTAATGTCATTTGACAGGATTTCGGTTTCCTGGTCTGCAGCTTGCTCAGTGTCACTGGCATTCTCGATCAGTCGCTGCACGATATCGCAGAATTCCTCTACCGCGTTGGCCTTGAAGATCACCTCACGTACGCCCGCCTTGCGGGCTTTCGCCTGCAAGTTTTCGTCCACAAATCCCGAGGCTACCGCCACCGGCAAATCCGCCCGAACTGCGCGCACTTCGCGCGCCACATCAAGTCCGGACATCCCAGGCATGTTGTAGTCGGTTACAACCAGGTCGAAGGCTGTCGGGTCATTGCGCAGCGCTGCGAGTGCATCACCCTGGTTGGTCTGAGCATTGACGCGGTAGCCACGCCGTTCCAGCAATCGCTTGAAAAGTACCACAAGCATTTCATCATCATCGACATACAAAATGCTCCTGCCCGAGCTAAGGACTGTGTTTGGCTTTGATTGTTCAGGATCAGGTTCGCTGGCTTTTGTTCCGGCCACTGGCAGGTAGATGGAAAATTTTGCGCCTTTGCCTGGCGAACTTTCGGCCTGAATTGCGCCGCCATGCCCATCGATGATGCCGTGCACGACTGCCAGACCCAGTCCCGTGCCCTCGCCGATCGGTTTGGTGGTGAAGAACGGCTCAAATATCCGTGCGAGTGTTTCCGCATCCATGCCAGGCCCGTTGTCCGTTACTGTCAGACGCACTGTTCGCCCCGGGTGGTGTTTGTACAGCATATGCAGTGCGGGAGTGGATTCAGCCAGCGCGGCGTCCAGCAGCACTGTGCCCAGAGCGATTTCGATCTGCCCGGGGACATCACGAATGGCCTGCATGGCATTGGTGGCAAGGTTGATGATTACCTGCTCGATTTGGGTAGCGTCAGCCAGTACTGCTGGTACATCGGCTTCACATTGCACCTGCAGTATCAGGCGCGCTGGCAGCGTAGCGCGCAGCAAACGCAATGCTTCATCGACGACCGGGGCCAGCCTGATGGGTTTGCGCTCAGTACCCTGTCGGTGGCTGAAGGACAATATCTGTTGCACCAGATCGCGGCCGCGGCGAGCGGCCTTGGTCACCTCGTCCAGGCTCTCGAGTATTGCGGGATTGCCGCTCGCGTCCTGGCGCGCCAGTTCCGTGTTGCCCAGGATCGCAGCGATGATGTTATTGAAATCATGCGCGATGCCTCCCGCCAATGTGCCAATGGCCTGCATCTTCTGGGATTCGCGAAGCTGTAGCTCGAGTGAGGCGTGACGTGCAGTGGCTTGCTTGCGAATGGTAATGTCGGTGCCGACGCCACGATATCCCTTGAATATTCCCCTGGTATCGAATACGGGATCGCCGCTAATGGAAATATAGCGCTCCTTCCCATCATCGCCGAGGCGTGAAATTTCGAAATTCCGGAATTTTTGATGCGAGTCCAGAACTGCACGATGCGCCTCCCAGCCTGCCTGGTCTGGAGAAAGAGACGGGACATCCCAACGGCGTTCGCCAATCTGAATTGCTCTTTGAAATATCGTTGACCGGCTTGCCTCGGTTTCAAGGAAGTCCGTATGCACCACCCGGTGATCTGCGTCGGTTTCCCAGTAAAAGTCGGACGAAATCTCCGTCAGTGCACGAAAGCGCTCTTCACTCTCTCGAAGCCGGCCTTGGGCTAGCGTGCGCTCGGTAATGTCTCGGAAACTGAATACCTGTCCGCCGGCTGAGCCATTCACCCGCAGGGCAGTCACGTGACGTTCGATGCAGCGTCCATCCTTGAGTTGTAGTTTGTCGCAGGCTGTTTTGCCGGGTTGCGGGACGGCGACATTCAGCCTGTACAGACTTTCATCATTTATGACGATGCAGTCCTGCATGTGCCGGAAGATCGCCTGATCGTCCCCGGCTTGCAGAAGCGCATCCGGAATCGCCCACATGCGTGAGAAGCGATGGTTCATGTTGCTGATGCTGCCGTCAGCGCGCGTGACCAACAGGCCGTCGGCGGTGGCTTCCAGCGTGGCTTTGAGCAAGGACGAGGTACGCGCCACCTCGTTATTCAGGGTATTGTTCTCGGTGATTTTCCGGAATGTGATCAGCAGCCTGGCTCGGCCCGCGACCTCGAACTGGACCAGGTTTTTTTCCACCGCAATCGTGGTGCCGTCGCGGCACCTGTTGTAGCCATTTATTGAATCGAGATCCGCGCAGAAACCCCTCCTTACTTCCTCCCAATAGAACTGATCTGCAAGCGAGGATTCAATGCGTGTTATGTCCAGCAAGGTAATCTCATCGCGAGAATATCCCAGCAATTGGCAAGCCGAGTTGTTGGCATCAACTATGCGAAGTGTGTGCCTGTCGATCACCAGAATTGCTTCACGGCTATGTTGATAAATGCCGAGCGCCAGTTCGTGCAATGGCAACGGATTCATTGCTCGTCGCTCTGGGGGGGGGCGTCAAAGAAGTAGGTAACCCGAGTGCGCGGGTTGAGATACCGGTGGATGCTGAGTGGCAGTTGTCCGGGGCGCAGGCCGTGGTTGATTCTGAGGTCCGGTACCTGGCCTAGATTGACGATCACTGCTTGCTCGTCTGGGACTTCGGGATCATAAAGCAGCACGTTGGGTTTTAGTGGCATTGCTGGATTAGCAGACAGCACCAGTCCAGGCATGCCATTCGAGAGTTGTACGATACTGCCGGGTGGATAGACGCCAATACAACGAATAAATGCCTGTAACTGTTCTTGGTCGAACTTGGTACGGTTGAGGGCAAACATTTGCGCAAGGGTCTCGGATGGAGTGAGCGCACTGGCGGGATTTACCGGGTTGCACAAATTGTCGTAGGTATTGACGATGGTCACGAGTCGCGCCAAAGTCGTTATCTCATCGCCGGCAAGCTTGCCTGGATAGCCGCCTCCATCCATGTATTCGTGATGTTGCATTACGATGTCCTGGGCTGGCTTGGTCAGTCCCGCTTTTCTGGCGATGGCCAGGCCATACTCGCAATGCCGCTCCAGGAATGTCTGCTCGGACGTCGTCAGAGGCTCTGTCTTTAGCAGGATTGCATCTGGAATATCGGTCTTGCCGAAATCATGAAATAGCGCGCCAAGGCCAATGTCGCGCATGCCGGAGGCGTTTATATTCAGCATCCTGGCCAGCATTAAAGACAGAACCGATACGTTGAGCGAGTGGAAGTAGACGCCCTCGCCCAGCTTGTTGCTCATGGCGTGAATCACCACCGGCTCGTCGGTGGAGAGCATCGTCACCATTTGTCCAACGAGTGTTTCCGCTTCCAGGAATGCAAGTTGCGGCTGCGCTTCAATGTTGCGCCTGATGTTTCTTGCTGATTCAGCAGCCTTGTGAAATTTCTTCTCGACCGCGCCAATTTCCCGTCGGATGCGATTGAGCTGTTCGACCCGGGCAGCCTTTTCCTTCATGATTGTCGCGTCATTGGCTGTGTCGGCTGCCGGAGGAGGCGCTTCTTCCGGCACGGCAACTACGCGGGGCGGCAATGGCAGACTGTCGCATTTGTCAGGCTCATAACGAATGAGGGACAAACCCAGCCGGCGAATGGTATCGATCTCTTTTTGGCTTCTAATCTTGAAGCTGTTGAAAGTGAATGGATGATCCATCCAGCTCAAGTCGAGATGGACGTATAGTCCGATGCACAGCTGGTCGGGGGCAATATATTCGGATGGATTCGGCATGGAATTCGACTCGCTTTGGTTCCGCCGGTAGGCCTTCTTTGTGTATGAATAATTCCGTTGTATCAAGCGCGTCAGGTAAGTGCCTGTCAGGGCTGGAAATTTCCGGGCGAGAGTGCACGGCATCCGTTCAGTTCCAGGATCAGTATCCGGGTTCCGGATGGGCGCTTAATCATTTAAAAGACTTGGAAAGTCCCCTCTATTCTCTATGCGGTCAACGTGCGTGATAAATTGCGGACAGTCATTGTCGGTGCATCAGTACGCCATACAGTCCGAATGCAAGGGAGTTCTTCCATGCGACGCACAAAGCATCTGATTCTTGCAGTATTCATTCTGCTTCAATTGCAATCCGGATTGGCTTTCGCACAGGGAGCAGCGGAGGTTTTTCCGTCCAAACCGATAGTCATGGTGGTTCCTTTTGCCGCCGGCGGACCTGTCGAACTGGAGTGCCGCATGTATATCCCCGGACTGACCAGTCAGTTGGGGCAACAGGTTGTGATCGACTTCAAGCCTGGCGGGGCTTCGCTGATTGGCATTGCCTATGTTGCCAAGTCGCGACCGGACGGCTACGCGATCGTGGCCGTGTCAACCAGCCTGACTGTCCTGCCGGCATTCCACAAGGACCTGCCTTACGATACGCTCAGGGACCTGACGCCGATTTTACTGATGAGTCGGCAACAGTCGGCTTTACTGGTCCATCCGGCATTTCCCGCCAAAAATCTTGCTGAGTACATTGCATATGCCAGAGCCAATCCCGAGAAGATCAATTACGGGACCGGCGGAGCGGGCGCCATCAGCCATCTGGCGGGGGCATGGCTGCATTCGCTCAGTGGAACCAAAGTGACCTTCGTCCATCACAAGAGCACTGGTCCCATGTTGCTGGAAGTCCAGTCTGGGCGCATCGATGCTGGTAGCGGATTGCTGGTTGGAACCATGCCCATGATCAAAGCCGGAAAAGTGCGGGCACTGGCGGTGCTGGGTGATCAGCGGTCCTCCCAATTGCCTGACTTGGGTACCGCCGCTGAACAGGGCGTCACTGGATACAACTACTCAGGCTGGATCGGTTTTCTTGGTGCGGGGGGCACACCCGCACCGATCGCGAACAAGTTGAGCGACGCCTTTGCCAAAGTGGTCAGATTGCCTGAAATCGTTGCCGAACTCGATAGGCAGGGGAGTGTGCCTGTGGGGAGTTCGCCTGCACAGTTCCGGCAGGTCATCGCGACAGAACTGGTGCGCTGGAAAAAAGTCGTCGATGATGCGGGGCTTAAATTGCAGGAATAAACCGGTCAGGCGAAGTTCCAAAATCAGAAGTGTTCTTGCATTGCCACAGCCTGTTGCCTGCGCTTTAGTCCACCTTGATATTGTTTTCCCGGATGATCTTGGACCATATGGCCACTTCGCGCCGGTTTTCCTCGGCAAACTGTTGTGGCGTATTGCCGACCGGGATAGAGCCGCTGGCCGTCATTCGCGTTACCGTCTCCGGCGAATGAATAATCTTGGCCAGCTCACCATGCAGCCGGGTGATGATGGATTGCGCTGTTCCTGCCGGCGCCATCAAGCCACGAAAATTGCTCGAATCAAAGCCTGGAAATCCCGACTCGTCTATCGTGGGTACATCGGGTAATGTGACCAGACGCTTGGAGCCGGCGAATCCGAGCGCGCGCAGCTTGCCGGACTTGATTTGCGGAAGAACGATAGCGGTTGCCGTAAGCACCAGGTCACTTTCGCCGGCGAGGACAGCCGTTGTCGCCGGTCCGCCACCCTTGTAGGGAACATGGATTACCTTTATTCCGGCTTGTTGCGCGAACAGAATCAGCGACAGATGACTGCCGGCGCCATTGCCTGAAGAGGCCCAGTTGATGCTGCCAGGGTTGGCTTTGCCGTGGGCGACAAGTTCTTGAATATTCCTGGGCGGAAATGCCGGATGAGAGACCAGCACATTAGGTGTCGTATCGAATTTGGTGATGGGTGCAAAATCCTTGACGGGGTCATAGCCGATCTTGTCATTCAGCAAGGTCGCGAAGACATGCGTATTGCCTGCCGCCACCAGCAGGGTATAGCCGTCCGCAGTTGAGCGGGCGACAAATTCAGCAGCAATCAGACCACCGCCACCACCGCGATTTTCGTAGACAATAGGTTGTCCAAGCACATCTGCAAGCTTGAGCGCAAGCGGGCGTGCGATCACGTCGACGCCGCCGCCGGCTGCATAGGGAACAATCCACCGCATTGGCTTGGAGGGATAATTTCCTTGAGCTTTCAATTCCGGAAAAGCAGCCATTGTTGCAAGCGCTCCGAGCGCCAATAACACCCTGCGCATCTTTATCCTCCTTTGTGTGCGTGACCACAATGTTACCTTGATCCAGTCTCGCGACTAACGGCGCCGCCCTCCGCACGCTGACCTTCCCACGATATGCACGCTCAATCTCTGGGACAATAGCGCCCTGACTATCCTGAGGAGGAATCATCATGGCAAACAAGATTCGTCTGGGCCTGATTGGCGCAAGTACCGGCTCGACCTGGGCGGCGCGTTCGCATTTGGCGGCGCTGCCTTTCAGTCCGGACTTCGAACTGACGGCAGTTTGCACCACCAAGCCTGAAAGCGCGGAAGCGGCGCGACGTCATTACGGCGCCAAGCTGGCTTTCCATGATTTCCGGACCATGGCGGCTTCACCCGAGATCGACGCGGTGGCCGTGGTGGTCAGAGTGCCGTCCCACTATGCGCCGACCAAAGCCGCACTGGAAGCAGGAAAGCATGTTTTTACGGAGTGGCCTCTGGGCAAGACCACCGCAGAAGCCACGGAATTGGCTGCGCTCGCCAAGGCCAAGGGCCTGCAGACAGCGGTGGGACTGCAATCGAGGGTCAGTCCGGTCCTGATGTACATGAAGGAACAGATTGCAGCGGGGTACATTGGTGATGTGCTGGCCTGCCGCGTCAGCCTCATTCGCGATGGAGGAATACAGCGGCCTTCCAGTCGTACCTGGCAGCGCGACGTCAGTCTGGGGGCGAATACTCTCACTATCGCCAACGGCCACACCATTGATGCACTGCGCTTTGTTGCCGGTGATTTCAGCCGTGTGTCCTGCGTCGTGGCAACGCAGGTGAAGCAATGGTATGAGACTGATACGAAGAAGTCACTGGATGTGACTGCGCCCGACAATGTGCTAGTTAGCGGATGGCTTGCCAATGGTGCGGTGGCATCCGTGCATGTTGCGGCTATTCCCTGGGCGGGCAGTGGCTATCGTATGGAAGTCTATGGAAGCAAAGGCACGCTGGTGGCCTCGGGCGAGGACTCGCCACAGTTGAGCGAGGTGCATCTTCACGGCGCGCGCGATGGCAACGCCTTGAGTCCGATGCCGGTGCCGGCGAACTTTATTCATGTCCCTCAGGCGCTGCCGCAGGGCAATGCCTACAATGTCGGCGAGATGTATCACGAGTTCGCCAAGGCCATTCGCGCCGGCGATGGCTGCCAGCCGACTTTCGATACGGCCGTCGAACTGCATCACTTCATCGATGCGCTCAGCCAGGCGTCGGACAGCGGACGCGAAGTCACCGTCACGGGCCGCAGGTAGATCCGGCACGAGCGTATTTGCACCGGAGACCAGCATGAATCGTTATGATCTGCAAGGGCGGGTGGCCATCGTCACTGGCGGCGCCAGCGGCATCGGGCTGGCCACGGCGAAGCTCTTGCTGGAGTCCGGCGCCACGGTGATGCTGTGGGATCTCGATGCCGGGCAGTTGCAACAGGCGGCGCAACAACTTGCATCCTGTGGCCACGTGGCTGCTGACCGGGTCGACGTCAGTCGTGTCGCCGAGGTGGAAGCCGCGGCAAAACGGGCCGAGGAGAAATTCGGGCCTATTCATATTCTCGTGAACAGCGCCGGCGTTTCCGGGGCGATCGCGCCCTGCGACGAGTATCCGCTGGATGACTGGGACCGGCAACTCGCCATCAATCTGTCCGGCGTTTTCTATTGTTGCCGCAGCGTCATTCCGGCGATGCGTCGGGCCGGTTACGGGCGCATTGTCAATGTGGCATCCATTGCCGGCATGGAAGGCAATCCCTTCAAGGCCGGCTATGTGGCCGCCAAGGCCGGCGTCATCGGGCTGTCCAAGTCGCTGGGCAAGGAACTGGCGGGCCAGGGCATCATCGTCAATTGCGTGACTCCGACGGTGGTGAATACGCCCATGCATCAGCGCACTATCGCGAGCATGCCGCCGGAAATGCTCAAACAGCGCCGGGCCAGCATTCCGATCGGGCGGGTGGGCGAACCCGAGGAAGCGGCGGCGATGATTGCGTGGTTGTGCTCGGCAGACTGTTCCTACACCACGGGCACGGTGTTTGACTTGTCTGGCGGGCGGGCAGTCTATTGAACAGGAGATGCAGGTGAGTCCGACTATTCGTCATGCAGTATTGGCCAGTGTTCTGCACCGGCCCAGGTCAAGAGGGGCGGCAGCGAGATGGGTTGGTATCGCCACGTGCGTCATTGCGGCATCCGTGATGTTCGCGCCGCTCGATGTGAGTGCACAGGGTTTTCCGAGCAAGCCCGTGAGGCTTATCGTGCCGGTGTCGCCGGGCGGACCCACGGATATTCTGGGCCGACTGGTTGCAGCCGAGATGGCCAAGCATCTGGGGCAGTCCGTGGTGGTGGAAAACCGGACCGGCGGCGATGGCGCGATCGGCGCGGATTACGTGGCCAAGTCAGCGCCGGATGGCTACAACGTGTGCTTCTGCACCACCGGTGCGATCGTGGTCCTGCCGCTGCTCGATCCGAAACTGCCCTACGACCCCGGACGCGACCTTGCTCCGGTCGGGCAGGTCTACCGTTCGGTGTCCGCCTTCATTGCGCGAATCGACCTGCCGGTCGCGACGCTCGCGCAGTTGATCGCGATGGCCAGGGCCAATCCGGGCAAAATCACTTTCGGGACTTCAGCCAATGGCAGCCCGCAGCATATTGCCGGAGAGATGCTCAAGAGCCTTGCCGGCATCGACATGCTGCACGTGCCCTTCAAGGGCGATCAACAGGTCCTGAACGAATTGCTCGGCGGGCGTATCGACGTTCAGGTGGGCACGGTGTTCATCGCCGATCCGCAATATCGCGCCGGCAAGATCAAGGTGCTGGCAGTGACCGGGCAGTCGCGCTGGAGCGGATGGCCGGAAGTGCCTACCGTGATCGAGTCGGGCTTTCCCGGATTTGAAGCTTCCGGCTCGCTGGCCGGATTGAATGTGGCGGCCAATACGCCGGCCGCGGTGATCGATCGGCTGAATGCGGCCCTGATTGCAGCACTGGCAGCGCCCATTGTCATCGAGCGGTTTTCCAATGCCGGTGTTGTCGGCGTGGGCAGCCGGCCTGACGCCTACGGGTCATTCCTCGTGCGCGAGCGCGAGCGTTTCGCGCGCATCATTCGTGCGGCGGGCGCCAGGCGCGACTAGAAAATTGCGCTGGTGCCGGCCGCAATGGCCGGTTCAGCCCAGCGCCTGCACGACCTGCGCGGCGTTGACCACCGTTGCCTGTTTGTTGAAGACTTTTTCCATCAGCACGCGATGCACTTCCGGATCGGGATCGGCGCAGGCGTCAGCGACGACGATGAGACGGTAGTCCCTATCGGCGGCCCAGCGCACGGTCGAAAGCACTACTCCGCTGGTGATGATGCCCTGCAGGATAAGCGTCGTGATGCCCTTGGCCCGCATCAGCGTTTCCAGATTGGTCGTGGAGAACGCGCCGACCCGCACCTTGGTGACCAGCGGCTCGGCACCCTGAGGCGCCAGGTCAGCATGACTATCGGCGCCAGGCGTTCCCACGACCAGGCGATTGGCTTTCTTGGCATCGCTGAAGCGCATGTTGCGCGGGCTCACTTCGGGATGCCCGGGCTGGAAGCGGACAACGATATGCGCGATGGCGAGGCCGGCCTTGCGAGCGGCCGCCAGCGTCGATTTGGCCTGTGAAATCAGCTCGGTGCGCTGCGGCTCGGCGAAATTGGCCAGGATTTCATTCTGGAAATCCATGGACAGCAGGGCGGTCGTGGATTTGTCGATGGTCAGGGCGTCGGCCATGAAGTTCTCCTTGGGTACAAGTGTTTATCGAACCCATAGTGTAACTTCTCGGCAATCAATTGACGATCACTTCACGTCAGCGGAACACTTTGGGGCGCCAGCTGACGCTTTGCAAACTGATCTCTAGTACTTCAGTTGCAGCTTGTCGAGTTGGTCCTTGGTGATCGCCGGCACGTCTCCCCGTGCGGTCCAGCGATTCAGATTCCAGGCGCCTGCCCCGAGCCAGTTCTTGAAGGTCGCGAGGTTTTTCTGCCGCTCTGTTTCATCCGAGCCGAGATGACGGTACATGTTCCCGGGTTTGCCGTCCTTGACCGATTTGCCGTCATCGAGGCGACGCATCACTGCGCCGGTGTCGGGCCAGCCGATATATGCGATCAATTCATCGTAGGTGCTCATGCGAGGACCGGTTTTTTCCTTGATGAATTGCTTTTCATTTTTCTTGAAGGTTTCCAGGTCCGGTGATTGCGCGCCATGGCACTCCCCGCACCACTCCTTGAAGATCGGCTCGATGTCTTTGGTGTAGGTTACGTCGGCTGCCAGGGATGAGCATGAGACAAAAGCAGCGAGCATGAGGATGATGAGTTTCGGAGTCATGAGGCGTCCTTTTCCAGTGGTCACTGCCAAGCGCTGTTGTTCGCGCACCCTTTATAAGCAAAATTGTGAAAGCGTGGCGCGCGGATGAGCGGTATATCCATATTGTCCGGTATGCATGGGTGGCGCATATTGATTTAAGTCAATGGTTGACCGTTGTCTTAACGGCGTTGCGAATGAACCGGCGCATGCGCGGCAATCAGGGACGGATCGGACGGTTCCGGGGCCTGTTGTCAGTGCGCTGCATACACGACTGGTGGATTGGTCTTTCGCTGGAAGTTTCTAATGATTCGAAGACTTCGGCAAAGTACAGGCGGCGGCAAGCTGAAAATCACTCCGGCTTGAGGTCGGCGCTTTTAATAACCTTGGTCCAGCGTTCCAGTTCGCTTTTGATATAGGCGCCAAACTCTTCCGGGGTGGCGATGATCGGGTCGGCGTTTTCCTGCGCGAGGCGGGCCTTCACGTCGGGGTCCTTCAGCGCGGTGACGGTTTCGGCATTCAGGTGCTTGACGATTTCGGGCGCGGTCCTGGCGCGTGTCATCAGGCCATACCAGGCACCGACCTCGAATCCGGGCATGACTGTTTCAGCCAATGTCGGCACATCCGGCAGCAATGAGGTGCGCGCGAGACTGGCAATGGCCAGCACTTTCAGTCGCTTGTCCTTCACCATGGCTAGGCCGGACGTCACTCCCTGCATGGTGAAATGGATTCGTCCTCCCGCCAGGTCGAGCATTACCGGGGGCGAGCCCTTGTAAGGGACATGCAACGCGGTCAGTCCGTTTAGTTGCAGAAAGAGCAGGGCGGCCAGGTGCGTGGTGCTGCCTGTCCCGGATGAACCATAAGCGAGTTTATTCGGGTTGCCCCTGACATAAGCAATAAACTCAGAGACACTATTGGCGGGCACAGAGGGGTGCACGAACAACAATTCCGGCGATGTGGCGATCAGCGATACCGGCGCCAGATCCTGGATCAGGTCGTAACCCACTCTTTCGCCGAGAGCACGGCCAAGGATAAGTGTTGAGCTATGCAATAGCAGGCTATATCCATCTGGTCGGGATTTCGCTACGAACTCGGCGGCGATATTGCCGTTGGCACCGGGTTTGTTGTCAACGAGCACATTGGCATTCATCTGTGTTGCCAGGCGTTGTGACAGTAAACGGGCCAGTGCATCGGTTGCGCCGCCTGGCGGAAATCCCAGCACCATCCTGATCGGTGCGGTTGGATAACTTCCCTGGGCCAGCGCCGATGTGAAAGTGAAAGACAGCACGCTTGCCAGAATCGTCATCAGCAGCGCTGCGAAGGACTTCATGATTTCTCCTGATTGCGCTGGGCCGCCAAAAATGTCACCAGTCTATTGAGGTTTGAAGTTTGAAAGCCGCGCAGCTTCTGTCCAGAACCGGGTGTCCAGTTCGAATGCGCGCAATTGTTCTTCCGGCGTGGAACCGACTGGTTCTGCTCCTATGCCACGGATCTGCTCGATGACCGCCGGTAATTTCATTGTGGCTGCCACCGCGGTGCTTACCTTTTGGGCGATGTCTTTTGGCGTGCCGACCGGTGCCCAAAGGCCGTAATTGAAAGTGACCTCAAAATTGGGAATGCCCGCTTCTGCGGAGGTCGGGACATTGGGAAGCAAAGGCGAGCGTTTTGGAGATGCGACAAACAGGGCGCGTATGGTGCCCGACTTGATATGCGGCAGGAATGGCTGGACGGCACCAATCGTGGTTTCCACCTCGTTGACGATGAGCGCGGTGACCATCTGGCCGGTGGATTTGTAGGGTATTCCTCGGGAAACCAGTCCGTTCTTGTCTTTCAGCATTTGCATGATGAGATCAATGGTCTGGGAGGTGGCGCCGAATTTGACGTTATCGACGTTGGCTTTCGAATAGGCAACCAGTTCCTGGAAATTCGTGGCAGGTATCTTGGCACTGCTGAACACAAAGTAGGGCACTGCAGCAACATTGGAGACCGGAGCGAAGTCGGTCCCGGCGAAGATGGCGTTTTCGTGAATGAAGAGTGGATGAAAGCTGGTAGCGTTGCCGTAGTAGAGCGTGTACCCGTCGGGCTTCGCATTCATGACATATTTGCCGCCGACGATGCCGTTTCCGCCGGGCTTGAAATCCAGAATGATGGGTTGGCCAAGGAGCTTCGCCATTTCGACGCTGACAACACGAGATACCGCGTCAAGGATTGTGCCGGGTGGAAAACCGTGAATGAACTGGATGGTTTTGCTTGGGTATGATTGTGCGGATGCAGTGTCGGCGAGAGCGAATCCCGCTATGGCAATGGCGACTTTCCACAAAGCCTGCTTCATTTGATGACCCCTTCGAATATGGCGTGCAGCGCGCGTCTTTGTCCGGTATCTCCGGAGTCTCACGTCAGCAGGTGCCAAAGCTAACACAAAATTTCTTTTACTCCCGTACCTGGTCGCCGCACCTGCTGATTCGGCGGATAATGGCGAAAAGCTAAAGGAGGCAGGTCATGAAGTTGTGTTCCCCCGAAGGCAATGCGTTGCCGACAACCAATATGACGCTGGTTGATCGCCCGAAATCGTTGGAGGGCCTTCGCATCGGGTTGCTCGATAATACCAAGCCGCCGGTAGACAAGATCATGGCGCATCTGGAGCAGCGCTTGCGTGAACGCATCCCGGGTGCCAGGCCCTTCTACATTTCGAAGCGCATCATGACGCAGCCTGCGGGTTCGGCTGTCATGGAGTCGCTGCGCCAGAATGTCGATGTTGTCATCAATGCCATAGGCGACTGAGGGTCCTGCACGTCGTGGAGTGTCCACGACAGTATTGAAGCCGAGAAGCTCGGTTTGCCGACCGTGCTGATGGTCAGTACCGCATTTGTCGGACTGGCCCGCAATCAGGCCAGGGTTCTGGGCATGCCAGATATGCCGATGGTGCAACTGCAGCATCCTGTTGGCGGCACGCAACTGGATTCGGTGTTGGCCAAGGTTGATGCATCGCTGGACGAACTTCTCTCCAAGCTGGCTTCGCCCCCGATCTCGACGGTCGCGGCGGTTTCGGCGGTCAGTGCAACGCGCAGCGAATGGATCGAATTCGACACATCCGACGAATGGGGCAGCCTGCAGACTGATTTCGCAGCGCGTGGATGGAGCGACGGTATGCTGATGGCCCCGCCAACCGAGATGCGCGTGGCAGCCATGGTGGCTGGTTCGGGATTGCCGCCGGAAAAAATCATTGGTGAACTCGCGCCGAAAATGGGTGTGGCGACAGTCGAGCGCATTGCCGCCAACGCAGTGATGGCCGGATGCAGGCCTGAACACATGCCGATACTGGTGGCAGCAGTGCAGATTATGTCTGACCCCACTTTCTTCCTGAAGAACATCCAGGCAACGACGCATCCGGTTTCGCCCCTGTTGATTGTTGGCGGGCCATTGGCAAAGACCTTGAACATCAACAGTGGCAGTGGGGCATTCGGGCCGGGGCCATGGGCCAATGGCGTGATCGGGCGCGCCATTCGCCTCATGCTGCTCAATATCGGGGGTGGCAAGCCTGGGGAGATCGACAAGGCGACTCTGGGACATCCGGGAAAGTACACCTACTGCATTGCGGAGAATGAAGCGGCAAGCCCGTGGCCGTCATTGCGTGCCGAGCGCGGCTTTGCGGCAGACGTGAGCACAGTGACCATGTATGGTGGCGAGGCCCCGCACAATATCAATGACCACGAAAGCACGACAGCCGGTGGCTTGCTGACCACGATCACCGGGTCAATTGCCCAGATCGGCCAGAACAGCGTCGAATGCTTTGCCGAGATGCTGGTGGTGCTGAGCCCGGAACATGCAGCGACCATCGCTGCCGATGGATTCACCAAGGATGATGTGAAGCGGGCCATCTACGAGGATGCACGCGTTCCAATGTCTCGCTTCGCGCAGAAGAATATAGAACGGCGACTGTGGCGTCTGCTGCCATTGCGATATCGTGATCGACCAATGGACACCATGGTCGCAATGGTGCAGCGGTGGGAAGACGTGATCGTTATTGTCGCCGGCGGTGAAGGCAAGCACTCCATGTACCTGCCGGGCTATGGGTCGACGCGTGCACTGACTCGCCCAATTCTCAGCGGCGATGGGAGCCCCTGGAGGTAGTTGCGGGTGCCACTGTTCTGTTTTTGGCAGTCTCCGCTGGCGCTTCTGCCGGAGCGGAGGTCAATCTGCCTTTGCGCCTGACTGCTTTGCGATCTTCGACCAGTGCTCCACTTCCGTGTGCACGAATGCGGCGAAGCTGGCCGGACTTTCTCCACCTGCAGCCGCGCCCTGGCTGAACCAGATTTCTTTGGTCTCTGGAGTGCCCAGAAACTGCGTTATTTCGCGCTGCATGCGGTCGACGATGGCTCGCGGCGTTGCCTTGGGAGCCCAGACGCCGTACCAGGTACTGACCGCAAAGGCGGGCAGGCCAGCCTCGGCCGTCGTGGGAATGTCCGGAAAGGCCTCGGCACGTTTGGCGCCTGCCACAGCCAGCGCCTTGAGTTTTCCGCCACGGATGTGCGCTGCCGAAGACCCCAGTCCGTCAAACATCGAATCGATCTGGCCGCCGATCAGGTCTGTTAATGCAGGGCCCGCACCCTTGTAGGGGACGTGCACCATTTTGGCACCAGTGACAATCTGGAAAAGCTCACCGGCCAGATGATGCGAGGTTCCGCTGCCCGCCGAACCGAAGCTAATACGGCCGGGTTCTTTCTGTACCAGGGCGACAAATTCCTTGAGGCTGGTCGCCTTGATCTTTTGCGGATTGACAACCACGACTTGCGGCACATGGGCGAGCGACGTGACCGGGATCAGGTCGCGTTCCAGATTGTATTCGAGGGATGCATAGACGCTGGGCGCAATAGCGTGATGTACTGCGCCGATCAGGAACGTATATCCGTCACCTGCAGCCCGAGCCGCTGCACTGGCGCCAATGGTCCCGCCGGCGCCACCCCTGTTGTCGATGATGACCTGGTGGCCCAGCTGCTTGCTGAGCTGCACCGTAAGGGGCCGGGCAAACGCGTCAGTGCCGCCGCCTGGCGGAAAGGGCACGATCAGGACGACGGGTTTGGACGGCCATTCGCTCTGTGCATGCAGGTTCAGCGCCGATGAGATCAGTGTGACTCCTAAAACGGTTAGCAGTGTTTTCTTCAAGGTAAACCTCCAGGATTTACAGATTTGATTTCAATTACACCATTCGGGTGTGTCACCCGAACTATTTACAGCAGCGCCTCAGGCAATCGACGCCGCGCGATTTCCTGTGCCTGCGACACCATGCGTTCCAGTAGTTCCGCGCAACTGGGAATGTCCTTGATCAGCCCCAGCACCGGCCCCGAGCTAAAGGCTGCATATTGGGGGTCACCCATTTCGTAGCCGATGCGATTGCGTTCACCGGCGACGAGGTGGCCGAACTCGGGGTAGCCGGCGCCGGGTTGCTTTTCGATTTCCAGGATTTCCAGCGCAGCCTTGTTCTTGAATACGCGCCTTGGGCGGTTGATGGATTTCATGATGTGCACCGAACCGCGCTCGTCCGCCGCCAGCAGGGCCTGCTTGAAGGCGTCGGGAATGGGGGCTTCCCTGGTCACCATGAAACGCGTGCCCATGTTGATGCCATCGGCGCCGAGCGCCAGCGCTGCTGCCAGGCTGCGCCCGTCGCCCATGCCGCCTGATGCCAGCAACGGCACCTTGATATGGTCCGCTGCGACGGGGATGAGCACCATGTTGCCCACTTCGTCCCGGCCGGGACTGCCGGCGCACTCCCAGCCGTCCATGCTGATGACATCGCAGCCCAGGCTCTCGGCCGTGACGCCATGGCGCACCGCAGTGCATTTGTGAATGATGGTGATACCGGCTTTTTTGAAAATGGGAATGAATCGCTCCGGGTTGTTGCCGGCGGTTTCAACAATTTTCACGCCACTGGCGGCGATGGCATGGGCGTAGTCTTCGTAAGGGACCTTGTTCGGTCGTGGCGTGAAGGTGAGATTCACGCCGAAAGGCTTGTCAGTCATGCCGCGGCAGCGTTCGATTTCCTTTAGCAGCGCTTCGGGCCCGGGCTGCGTGAGGGCGGTGACGAGTCCCAGGCCGCCGGCATTGGAGACGGCCGAGGCCATCTCGGCTCGGCCTATCCAGGCCATGCCGCCACAGACGATGGGGTATTTGATGCCCAATAATTCCGTGATGCGTGTTTTCATTCAGCTCACCTTGTTGCGGCCGACAGGACGCGGTTCCCGGTTGTTTATCAAGCCCGTATCATGTTCCGGGAAGAGATTCGATATTAAAGCGATTATCGATTTCGTGCCGGGCCGCCAATCCGTGATCTGGAGGCGGGGCTTCAAACCCCGTTTCAATAGTAACAATCGATTACACAAAGTTTCTTGTGTCAAGACGCGCAGGTGCATAGTATTTGTACAGTTCATTTTACGAAGGAGTCATTCATGAACCGTATCCTAAGAGCAGCAATGATTTCATCCTGTCTGGTCGCATTTGCTACGTCGGCAGGCGTGATTGCACAGACGACAGCCGTTCCGCCTCCGCCGGGAGCATCGGCGCCAGGTCAGAAGATGGAGCGACGCCCATTCAGTCGTCCGACTGAGCGGGTCGAAGCACGCCTCGCTTACATCAAGACGGCGCTGAAAATCAATGAGCGCCAGCAATCGGTGTGGGACGCCTATGCCGGCGAGATGCGCAAGAATGCACAGGAAATGGAAAAGCGCTTCGAGTCCATGCGATCCGCCATGCGCGGGGCGGAGCCTGGTAGTTCCGGTCGTGGGCCGGCTGCCGGTCCGGAGCATGGTGGCAGGGGGGTACGCCCGAACGCCAACGAACGGCTTGAACGCATGCAGTCATTTCATGCCGACGCCGTTGTGCGCTTGAATCGCCAACTGGAAGTGCAAAAGCCGCTTTACGCGGCACTTTCGCCGGAACAGCAGAGGATCGCTGATGAAGTGCTCGCACCACGCGGTGGTCCAGGTCGAGGTGGTCATGGCGGTCCGGGTCGCGGCGGCCCGATGGGCGGGGCGCCGATGATGGGGCACGGCGGATTTGGGAGGGGATAGGTCTGGAGCAGTGCCGAATGGGCGCGCGCTTAAAATAAAACGGGCTGCAGTTGCGGCCCGTCTTATTTTCAGCACGGATGCCAACGAACAGGCATTGCCAGTGTGAGATCGATTCAGGTCATACCGATTTCACGGCCGCCTGATTCCAGGGCATCTTGGCCAGCATCATCGCCATGCCGCAGGTATTGCTGATGCCGGAGTAGGCGAGGCCTGCACCGATGAACGCGGCAAGGGCGTAGCCAGCCGGGTGAATCAGTGCGCCGATGATGACGCCGAGCGCCGTCAGGCAGCCCGCGGTGATGCGCACCTGGCGTTCCAGTGAAATGATCTTGCGCTCACCCTGCACGACAGGCAGCCCCGCCGCCAGCCAGGCGTTGGTTCCGCCATCCACGTGCACCACGTGCGTCAATCCTGCGGCGCGCAGGCGATCGGCGGCCATCTGGCTGCGCGTGCCGGTCTGGCAGATGCAGTAGAGCGTGTCGCTTGCGCCAGTCGCCGATGCCAGAGCTTGAATTTCCAGCCGATCCAATGGCAGGTTGGTCGCGCCATCAATGTGCATCGATGAAAACTCCACCGGGGTACGTACGTCAAGCAAGCGCAGTTTTTTTCGGATTGCCGATCGCTGCCAGCGCTCGGCGAATTGCTGCACTGATACGCTGTGCAGATCTGCCGCATTCGCGCTGGGCAGGACGTGGATGCTGGCTGGCAGGGCGTCGCCCCCGGCCAGATTGGCTGGCACTGCCTCGTGAATGCGTTTTGGCTGCGGCAGGTTGAGGCTCTCCATAATATGGACGAACTCGGCTTCGCTCTTGCCAGCAATGCGGGCGTTAAACTGCTTTTCTTCACCGATGCTGCTGACACGCCGGCCCTTGTAATCGTGGCCTGGATAAACCAGTACCTGCTCGTCCAGGGTAAATAGTCTTTGCGTAATGCTCAGATACAGTGCTGTGGCATTGCCACCCTGGAAGTCGGTGCGGCCGCAGCCGCCAATCAGCAAAGCGTCTCCAGTGAAAACGCGATCGCGCCACAGATACGAAACACTGCCCGGGGTATGGCCGGGCGTGGCGATAACCAGCACTTCTTCGTGCCCGAAAAGGATCACCTCGCCATCGGCGAGCATGCGGTCATATCCTGATGCTTTGCAGTCACTGGATACGGCAGTTTCCACGACGGCACCATCGCCCAGGCCCTGCTTGACGGCATGCGCACCGGTGATGTGATCTGCATGGACATGTGTTTCCAGCGTATGGCGTAGTACTAGTCCATTTTCGCGCAGCAACTTGAGGTCACGTTCGACCTGCTCCATGACCGGATCGATCAATACTGCTTCGTGCGTGGCATCGTCGGCAATCAGGTACGTGTAGGTGGATGATTCCGGATCGAAGAGTTGCCGGAATGACATGTTGATGCTCCTAGTAGTGGATGGCCCGCCCCGAGCCGCCACCCGCCGCAATGGTGTCGCCGTTGATGGCGATTGACTTTGGCGATGAAAGAAAGGTGACGACGTAAGCGACTTCGCGCGCATCTACCAGGTATTTGATGGAGTTTCCATCGGCCATGT
>CANKAJ010000049.1 GCA_947479645.1 Betaproteobacteria bacterium
CCAGCATGTACAATCTGCCCCCTGAGTCCTCAGGGTAATTCGGGGTAAGCGTCGAAAATATGTTCCTATAAATAAACTTGTCAGTTTGCAAAAGGTAGGCCGATGGGAATTTTCAGCATCAAGCGTCTTGTATTGATCATCTTGCTGGCTGGTATAGGCGGAGGTGCTTACTATTATCAAACTGCCTCCGACAAAACGGGTTCGGCAGATTCCTCTGGCCAGCCGCAAGGCAAGGGTAAGGGGGAGAAGGGCAAGGGGGGAGCTCGCGGCGATCGGGCCGAACTGGTAACCGTTGCAACGGTTGAGCAGAAAAGTGTGCCAGTTAGTGTAGAGGGCATCGGGAACGTCGAGGCTTTTACCTTTGTGCAAATCAAAGGACGCGTCGATGGTCAGATTCTTGAAGTCAATTTCAAGGAAGGCCAGGAAGTCAAGAAAGGAGACGTTCTCTTCAAGATCGACCCTCGGCCTTACGAAGCGGCTCTCAAACTGGCGGAGGCTACGCTTGCGCGCGACCGGGCCAGTGCGAGCCGGGCAGTCGCGCAGGAGCAGCGCCAGAAGGAGTTGCTGGAGAAGAATTTCGTCTCGAACGATGGTTATTCACAGTTCCTTACCAATAAGCAGACCGCTGAAGCGGTGGCAAAGGCGAGTGAGGCGACTGTCGAAAACGCACGCGTACAAGTGGACTACACCACCATTCGCTCTCCCATAACAGGTTACGTTGGCAAGATCTTGCTGCAGTTGGGCAATATTGTCCGCGCGGCGGACGTCAATCCGATTGCAATCGTCAATCAGGTGCATCCGATCTACGTCAGCTTTTCCGTTCCTGAGCAGCGGTTGTCCGATATCCGCAGTCGTATGAAGGCGGGCCTGCTCAAGGTCGAGGCAATACCGAGCGACTCCAAGGGTAAGGCGTCGGTGGGTAAGCTGGCCTTCATTGACAATGCAGTGGATCCGACGACGGGGACAATCAAATTGCGTGCGCAATTCGAGAACCATGACAATGCCCTATGGCCTGGCCAGTTTGCCAACGTCAGTGTCAAACTCTACGACGATGCCGCCGCTTTGGTGGTTCCGGCGACTGCAATCCAGACTGGGCCGAATGGGCAGTTCGCTTTTGTCATTAAGCCTGATATGACTGCAGAAGTCCGGCCGGTAAAGGTGGCACGCACCACTGGCGATGTGTCCATTATCGGCGAGGGGTTGCAGAAAGACGAACGCGTAGTCATTCAGGGCCAATTGCGCCTGACTGCGGGAACGAAGGTTTCCATTGTGGAGCCGGGGGGCAAGAAATCCGAAGAGACTGCCAAGCCGGAAGGTAAAAGTAAGCCCAAGGCATAACAAGCGAGAGGACTGAACATGAATCTAGCCGAGCCATTCATCAAGCGGCCGGTCATGACCACCCTGGTCATGTCTGCTTTCATCATTTTTGGACTCGTTGGCTTCAAGTTGATGCCAGTCAATTTACTGCCCAACGTGGACTTTCCGACCATTCAGGTCAGCGCGCAATTGCCTGGCGCCAGTCCCGAAACCATGGGGGCGGCTGTGGCAACGCCGCTTGAGCGGCAGTTCTCAACGATTGCCGGCATTGACTCCATGACCTCCCAGAGTGGTCAGGGAACGACGCAGATCACGATTCAGTTCAACCTTGACCGCAATATTGATGCAGCGGCACAAGACGTAAATTCCGCTATTTCCGCTGCTGTAAGGCAGTTGCCGGCTGGAATGCCGGCGCCACCGTCGTTCCGCAAGGTGAATCCGGCCGATGCTCCGGTTTATTTTCTCGCGTTAAGTTCTGACACATTGCCGATTTCCACGGTCAACGAGTATGCCGAGACATATCTGGCGCAACGTATCTCGACCATTAATGGTGTTGCGCAGGTGCAAATTTTCGGGCAACAGAAGGCTGCGGTGCGAGTGCAGATTGATCCCAGAGCGCTATCCTCACGCGGGGTAGGCATTAACGAGGTGCAAACCGCGTTAGCGCAGGCCAACGCGAATATCGCGACCGGGACACTGTATGGAAAGGATCGCCTGTTTGCCGTAAAAGCAACTGGCCAGTTGTTCGATGCCGAGGAGTTTAATGACATCGTTGTTTCTTATCGCAATGGCAATGCGGTGCGGTTGCGTGATGTCGGCCGCGCTATAAACAGCGTACAAGACAACAAGGTCGCAGCCTGGTTCAAGGACAAACGCGGAATTGTGCTGGCCATCCAGCGCCAGCCGGGCACCAACACGATCGAACTTGTCAACAATATTGCGGCGCTGTTGCCGGCATTCCGTCAGGAACTGCCCCCGGGCATTAACATCGATGTGCTTTATGACCGCTCGGTCACCATCCGCCAATCCGTTAAGGACGTAGAAGAAACCCTGATTATCGCGCTGATACTTGTTGTTGCCGTGATTTTCATCTTCCTTCGCAGCGTGCGCGCAACACTTATTCCGGCGTGTTCACTGCCAGTATCGGTGATCGGCTCGTTCGCGTTCATGTATATGCTGGGCTACAACATCGATATGTTGTCGCTGATGGCTTTGACGCTGGCGGTGGGGTTTGTTGTCGACGATGCAATCGTCATGCAGGAAAATATTACGCGGCATATTGAAATGGGCAAGTCGCCGATGCAGGCGACTCTGGATGGTTCGCGCGAGGTGACATTTACCATACTTTCCATGACCCTTTCTCTTGTGGCTGTGTTCATTCCGGTGATGTTTATGGGCGGCATCCTCGGACGCCTACTGCGCGAGTTTGCTATGACCATCATGATCGCCGTGCTCATTTCCGGCTTTGTCGCACAAACGCTGACGCCCATGCTCTGCAGTCGAGTTCTCAAACCGCACGACCACAATGAAAAGCATGGCTGGCTGTTCAATTTAATTGAGAATGGCTTCAACGCTACCAAGAACGCCTATGGGCGCAGTCTGGCTTGGGTCATTGCCAGACCACGCATGACAATGCTGGTATTTTTCGCGATTATTGGCGCGACCGTTGTATTGTTCGACCGTACACCCAAAGGCTTCCTGCCCAGTGACGACAGCGGTCAGATCGTCATCATCACCGAAGCAGCACAAGATATTTCGTTTGACGGCATGGCAGTGGCGCAGCGCCGTATTATGGATATCATCAACAAAGAGCCCTACGTAGCTGGAACCATGAGTTTTATCGGGGCGAGTGGCGGTAATTCGTCGCTTAACTCGGGGCGTATTACCGTTTCCCTGAAACCCATTGAGGAACGGGCTTCGGCTGATGAAATTGTGCGGCAATTGAGGCCGAAATTGCAGAACGTTCTGGGCATCAACGCCTTTGTGCAGAACTTGCCGCCGATACGTATTGGTGGACGAATCACCAAAAGCCAGTACCTCTACACGATTCAGGGTCCGAGTCTCACGGAGCTCAATGATTGGATTCCGAAGATTGAAAGCAAGCTGAAGACCTTACCCCTGCTTCGCAGTGTTACATCGGACCTGCAAATCGCCCGCCCGCAAGTAACGGTACAGATAAATCGGGAAAAGGCGTCGACCCTTGGCGTGTCGGCTACGGCCATTGAGGCTGCACTGAACAGTGCTTTCAGCTCAGCCCAGATATCCAATATCTACACGTCAACCAATCAGTATTTTGTCATCATGGAACTGATGCCTGAGTTCCAGCGTGACCCTTCGGCTTTGTCGCAAATTTATGTGCGTGCTGGCGCAGGTGTAGCGGGGCCCAATTCGGCCGCTACGATAACGTCACAGCCTGGTGTTATGGTGCCTCTCACAGCTGTAGCCGACATCAAATATAGTGTTGGTCCATTGTCTGTGAGTCATCTGCGTCAGCTTCCGGCGGTTTCCATATCCTTTGACTTGCGCGATGGCGCTTCCCTTTCCGAAGGTATAGCAGCCATCAATCAAGCGATGACTGAGCTTCAAGTGCCTGCAACCCTGACAGGGAGTTTTCAGGGAGCTGCTCAAGCATTCCAGAGTTCACTGGCCGGCATGGGTACATTGCTTGTGCTGTCGATAATTGTGATTTATCTGGTCTTGGGTGTCTTGTACGAGAGCTTCATACATCCGATTACGATTTTGTCTGGCCTCCCGACCGCAGCGCTGGGTGCCGTGGCTACCTTGCTCGCATTTGGGCGTGAACTGGACATGTATGGCTTTGTCGGGATCATCATGTTGATAGGTATTGTCAAAAAGAATGCCATCATGATGATCGACTTTGCGATTGAAACTCAGC
Organism: Betaproteobacteria bacterium; assembly: GCA_947479645.1. Taxonomy (GTDB): domain Bacteria; phylum Pseudomonadota; class Gammaproteobacteria; order Burkholderiales; family SG8-39; genus CAIYPG01. The sequence goes on from CANKAJ010000049.1 coordinate 4,214, forward strand.
GCAACGATGGCAAGAATTCAGCAGAGGCTATTTACAATGCCTGCCTGATTCGATTCCGGCCGATCATGATGACCACATTTGCCGCTTTGTTGAGCACATTGCCGATTGCATTGGCTCTTGGAGCCAGCGGTACTGGGCGCCAGCCGCTTGGTTTGGCCGTGATTGGCGGTCTGGTGGTGTCGCAGTTCCTGACGCTGTACCTGACCCCGGTGGTGTACATCTACTTTGACAGGCTGCAGACCTTCCTGTCGCGCTCGAAGGACAAGAAAGCGCCGCAGCCGGATGCGCACGCAACACTCGCGCAAGAACCTCAGGGCGGCAAATAGCCGAAATTTTTCATACATTAACTAGTACAGGGTACCGCGACTGTGAAAATGGCATTGCTTGTCTGTAACAGCTTCTTCATGGATCGTGTCATGGCGATCCTGAAAGAAAATGACATTGACTACTTTACGAGTTGGGACAAGGCCACCGGAAAGGGGCACGGTTCAGAGCCTCATTTAGGTGCGGGGAAATATGCCAGCACCAATTCGGTGACAATGATTGCGTTTGAAGACGATGCGCCGCTTGAAGCACTGATTCGCAGTATTACTATTGCAAATCAGGAAATTCAACGCAAATCGGACCATATCAAGCTCTTTCAGTTGCCGCTTGAAAGAATAGTCTAGGCCCGCGGCAGTAGTTTTTCGCCGCTGAATAGCGCGTCAACATTCTCGCGCTTTCTTATCAAATGCATTTTGTCTCCGTCAACCATGACTTCGGCAGCTTTTGGGCGGCTGTTATAGTTTGAACTCATGCTCATACCGTAGGCGCCTGCCGAATGGATGGCGAGCAAGTCCCCGGGTTCCAGTGCCAAGCGTCGGTTGCGTCCAAGAAAGTCACCGGTTTCGCAGATCGGCCCAACGATATCGTATGGTTTGGCTCTGGTTGAGCGGGGACGTACAACCTCAATACCATGCCAGGCAGAATACAAGGCAGGTCGAATAAGGTCATTCATGGCTGCATCGACAACCGCAAAGTTTTTGGTTGTCCCGGGCTTCAAGAATTCAACACGGGTGAGCAACAATCCAGCATTGCCAACAAGCACGCGGCCGGGTTCGAATAATATTCGAATTTTGCGTCGCCCCAGTCGTTTGAATAATGCTGCGACGTATTCGTTCAGTTCGGGCGGTTGTTCACTACGATAACGAATACCCAGTCCGCCGCCAAGATCTAGATGCTCTAGATGTATTCCACTACGCTGCAGTCGGTCTACAAGATCAAGAATGCGGTCAAGCGCCGCTAGGAAAGGTGACAACTCTGTCAATTGCGAGCCGATGTGGCAGTCAACACCAACCAGCCTGATTCCAGGCAGGCGTGCAGCCTTGCGATAAAGTGCAAACGCCTCTTCATGCGCAATGCCGAACTTGTTTTGCTTCAAGCCTGTTGAGATATAAGGATGTGTTTTTGCATCCACATCAGGATTGACCCGCAGCGATACTGATGCACGCTTGCTCATCGTTGCTGCAACTTCCGATAGCCTATCAAGTTCAGCTTCAGATTCCACATTGAAGCACAGGATTCCCGCGGTAAGGGCTGCCCGCATTTCGGCTTCACTCTTGCCAACGCCGGAAAACACAACCTTTGCCGGATCACCGCCCGCTGCAATTACACGGGCGAGTTCTCCGCCAGAGACAATGTCGAAGCCGGCGCCTAGTCGTGAAAACAAGTTCAGTATGGCAAGGTTCGAATTGGCCTTCATTGCGTAGCAGATCAAGGCATTACGGCCCTTGCAAGCATTGCTGAATTGGCGAAATCCATCTTCCAGCGCAGCGCGTGAATAGACATAACACGGAGTACCAAACTTCCGGGCTATCGTCTCAAGCGATACCGATTCGGCATGCAGCGAGCCGTCGCGAGATGCAAATATTGTCATGATTTCTTACTGCTTTGGTGCTTGTTGGCTATTATCCGGCTGAGCAGCGGCCGATTGTGGCAAGAACAAGGGCCCTTTGTTGCCACACGCCTGAATTATTAAGAGGGAAAGCGCGAGGCAGATTATGCGGAACATGGTAAGCACCCAAAAGCATTTTTAAAGGTAATACGGCAATGAACGATTCCGATTTTAACAAGCTCGCACAAGCGACTCTTGATGCCATCACCGATGCAATTGATGCATGCGAACTTGACTGCGATGTTGAGCGCAAAGGCGATGGTGTGCTTGATGTCACTCTTGAAAATGGCTCCAGAATAATCATAAACGGCCATACTGCGGCCCAGGAAATCTGGGTGGCGGCAAAATCGGGTGGCTATCATTTTCACCATGACGGTTCAAATTGGTTCAATACACGCGATGGAACGGAATTATTCGCATCGTTATCGATTTGTCTGAGCGAGCAATCAGGTCGACAAGTTGATTTGGAGCTGCGTTGATTCGGTCTATTTCATTATAGAACAGCCTGATAGTAGTATGACCTAGTCTGGGGCGCGCGCCCCAGACTCGGATTGAGTACCCTCAGGTGGCAGGGTCTCGCGAAGGAAAAATTCCGGCTTGCCATCTGCTGACTGGCGTCCGGACTCGTTCACCTTAATGCTGACGACACCATCCGGAACAGGCATGAACGATTCGGGGACGCCGTTCAGCGCCCGGGCCATATAACCCACCCAGAGCGGCAGGCTTGTGGAGCCACCTGTTTCGCCATTGCCCAGTCGGCGCGGCTGATCAAAGCCAACCCAGGCAATGCCTACCAGGGATGGTTGATAGCCGTTGAACCAGGCATCGACAAAGTCGTTAGTAGTTCCGGTTTTTCCAGCGAGATCCTGACGTCCTAAAACCTTTGCTCCTGTGGCGGTACCTGCGCGAACGACGTCGTGCATCATGCTGTCCATCAGGAATGCGTTACGTGCATCAATCACGCGCAGGCTTTCATCCCCGGCTTGTTGCGGTTGTGCCTGCGCCAGCACGTTGCCGCGGTCATCAACGATCTTCGCAACAAGGTAGGGTTCGATCTTGAATCCGCCATTGGCAAACACAGAATAGGCGCGTGCCATTTGCCAAAGCGTTACGGAACCTGCGCCCAACGCCATGGTGAGGTAAGGCGGATGTTTGTCGGCATCAAATCCGAAGCGAGTCACATAGTCCTGGGCGTACTGGGTGCCTATTGCCTGGAGTACACGTATCGAAACCATATTTTTCGATTTTGCAAGTCCGGTACGAAGGCGCATCGGACCTTCATATTTGCCGTCGTAATTCTTTGGCTCCCAAACCTGACCCCCGGTCAGGAATGGATCCACTACGACAGGGGCATCGTTGACCACTGTGGCTGGAGTAAACCCTTTTTCCAATGCTGCCGAATAGATGAACGGTTTAAATCCAGATCCCGGTTGCCGCCAAGCCTGCGTGACATGATTATATTTATTGCGGGAAAAATCGAATCCTCCCACCAGCGCCCGGATCGAACCGTCCTGAGGGCTGATCGAAAGAAATGCGGTTTCTGCGTCCGGTAACTGCACAATTTGCCAAGCGCCTTTTTCATCCTTGGAAATTCGCACAACAGCGCCTCGTCGAATACGCTTATTCGGTGCGGCTTTGTCATCCAGAGCACGCGCGGCAAACTTGAGACCGTCCCCGGTGACGCTGATTGTTTCGCCACCGCGACGGAAAACCTTGACCTGCTTTGGATTTGCATCCAGCACGAGTCCGGCATAGATGTCATCACTATCCGTGGCATCAGACAGCGCATCCTCATAAGCATCGTCTCCCTCACCGGTCAATTCCGCATAGCGCTCAGGTCCTCGATATCCGTGCCGCCGATCGTAAGCCACGAGATTTTTGCGAGCAGCCTGATAGGCCGCTTCCTGATCGCTCTTCAAAATCGTGGTGTATACGCGAAAACCCCGGGTATATATGTCGTCCGGATAGCGTTCGAACAGCATTTGCCGAACCATTTCCGCCACAAATTCGGCATGCACGCCGTAATCGTTGATTTCATGTTTTACCGCCAGTTGAGCCTTTTGCGCTTCTGCGAACCGAATATCGTCCAGATAGCCCAGATCATGCATACGCCTCAGGACGTAAAGCTGCCTTTGTTTTGCCCGTTTTGGATTGACCACTGGGTTGTAGGATGAGGGCGCCTTTGGCAGCCCTGCCAGCATTGCTGCTTCAGCTGGTGATAGTTGTTGTAGTGTTTTACCAAAATAAATCTGGGCCGCCGCGGCAAAGCCGTAGGACCGTTGACCGAGGTAAATCTGATTAATATAGACTTCTAAAATCTGATCCTTGCTCAGGCTAGCCTCGATCCTAAAGGCGAGGAGAGCTTCATACAGCTTGCGAGTGACTGTTTTTTCCGAGGACAGGAAAAAATTCCTCGCTACTTGCATGGTGATGGTTGATGCTCCCTGACGAGTACCACCGGCAATCAGATTGGAGTATCCGGCCCTAAGAACGCCAATGTAATCAACTCCCGCGTGCTGATAGAAGCGTTCATCCTCAGCCGAAATAATGGCATTTTTAACCAAATCCGGGACCGAATCGATACGTACAACTGAGCGCCGTTCTTCGCCAAATTCGCCAATTAAGGTACCGTCTGCAGTGTAGATTCTCAGTGGTACTTTGGGTTGATAGTCGCTAAGAGCGTCTATTGACGGGAGGTTAGGATATGCAAGCAGCAGCGCGAACCCGGACACAGCCAAGCCCATGACTAACAGTCCAGACAGCAGCAGTATCGGGAAGGCGAGCCAGCGTAATGACATTCTGGTAGCTTTCTAAAACGCCCATTATATAGGGGCAGGATCGTTTATCGGTTTGCCTCGGTATTGGGGTATTTTGAAGAATTTGCTTTACAGTGTGGGGGGTTGTTGCTAGGATTTAACGTGGATTATACTTTTCGCTCGTAACTCGCCATACCTGAAAGGGAAATTGGGTTTGTCAGCTTATTTGGACATCTTTACACCGAAGACCCCGCCGCTATTCGGCATGGATATCAGTTCCTCATCAATAAAGATGGTGGAAATGGTTGATGCCGGTAAGGGCGCGATCCGGGTTGAGCGGTATGTGATCGAGCCTTTGGCCAAGGATGCAACCCTTGACGGCAATATCGCCAATTTGGAAGCGGTTGCTGACGCCGTCCAGCGGGCGTGGAAAAAAATGGCCACGCGCACCAAAAATATGGCCATGGCTTTGCCGACAGCGGCGGTAATTACCAAGAAAATAATTGTTCCGGCCGGACTAAGAGAGGAAGACCTGGAGTTTCAGGTGGAGAGCGAGGCTAACCAGTACATTCCCTTTGCGTTGGAAGAGGTGAATCTCGACTTTCAGGTAGTGGGACCGGCGCCTTCCAGCCCCGAAGAGGTTGAAGTGCTGATCGCCGCGTCCCGCAAAGAGAAAGTTGACGATCGAGTGGCTGTCGCACAGGCAGCCGGGCTCAAGGTTCTTTGTCTGGATGTTGAGTCCTACGCCATGCAGAGGTCTTTTGAGTTGATTCAAAAGCAGTTGCCCAATGAAGGTCTGGACCAAAATGTGGTTCTGGTCGATATTGGTGCCAACATCATGAACATCACGGTGATGCGCAACGATCAGTCTGTTTATACGCGCGAACAGCCATTTGGAGGGGCGCAACTCACGCAGGACATCATGCGTGTTTATGGCATGAGCCAGGAGGAAGCCGAGGCTGCCAAGCGATCGGGCGGCTTGCCAGAGAATTACGAGTCCGAGGTTCTGCGGCCATTTACAGAAAATGCTGCGCTCGAAATTCAGCGCGCGATGCAGTTTTTCTTTACCTCGACGCCATACAACTCAGTCGACCACATTCTGCTCACTGGCGGCTCGGCGGTCATTCCTGGGCTTGATGACGTCGTAACAACGCGCACGCAGGTCAACACCATGATTGCCAATCCCTTTGCCAGTATGGCGATTTCCCCGCGTATCCAGCTTAAAAAACTGGTATCCGACGCGCCTTCCTTGATGGTTGCCTGTGGGTTGGCCTTGCGGAGATTTGATCCATGATCCGCATCAATCTACTACCGCATCGCGAGGAGCGTCGCAAGGCACAACGAAAGCATCTGGCCATACTGGCCGGGATGGTTTCGACTCTTGCAGCCGCGCTGTTCATCCTGGTTCATGGTGTGATAGCGGGATACATTGCAATCCAGATTGACCGCAATGAATTTATCAAGAAGGAAAACGCGCGCCTCGACAAGGAAATTGACGAAATCAAGAAGCTGAAAGAAGAAATAGCCGCCTTGCTGGCGCGCAAACAGGTAATCGAGCGCCTGCAATCGGATCGTGCGCAATCGGTGTATCTGCTTGAACAGCTGGTGAGACAGGTTCCTGATGGTGTGTTCTTGAAAACGGTCAAGCAGCAGGGTGTGAGGGTCAATGTTGTTGGATATGCGCAGTCGAGTTCCAGGGTCTCCACGCTGATGCGCAATATTGCTTCTTCGCCATATCTGGAGAAACCGGATCTGGTTGAAATCAAATCGGCTGTCATCAATAACAAGCGCGTTGCTGATTTCACGATGAATCTCAATCTGAAGCGTCAGCAGGACGACGAAGCAGCTAAGCCTGGCACGCCGGCGGCAGCGGCGAAGAAAGGTTAAGGCAAAGAGCATGAAAGCTTTGATCGAACAGTTCAAGAACCTTAATCCCAAAGATCCTGGGGCATGGCCGCCGTTGCCAAAGGCGTTGGCACTGCTGGGGTTATTCGCAGCGATTTTGGTTGGAGCCTATTTCGGGGACTGGCAGGGTCAACTCGAGGCGCTTGACGCAGGGCATGTGGAAGAACAGCGTCTCAAGGACGATTTCGTCAAGAAAAAGCAGCAGGCCATCAATCTGGATCTGCACCGACAGCAATTGCGTGAGATCGACAGTTCTTTTGGCGCATTGTTGAAACAACTACCCAACAGGTCGCAGATGGATGCACTGCTGGTTGACATCAATCAGGCGGGCTTGGGGCGGGGTCTTCAGTTTGATTTGTTCAAGCCCGCTCCACAGGAGACGGCTCGCGACTTCTATGCTGAACTGCCAATTCAATTGCGCGTTGTCGGGACATATCATGATATCGGGCAGTTTGCCAGTGACATTGGGCAACTCTCGCGTATCGTGACCCTGAATGAATTGTCCATTGCGACGTCCAAGGATGGATTGACCATGGACGCTGTTGCCAAGACTTTTCGATATCTTGATGACGATGAAGTAGCCGCGCAGCGCAAGAATGCGGCGTTGGCGAAAAAAGCGGCGAAGAAATAATCATGAAGCATCTTGTCATCATCATGTTGACCTTGATCCTCGCCGCGTGCAGTGGCGAAGAGCATAGCGATCTCAAACAGGAATTGAACAATCTTTCGAAGGACCTTCGAGGAAAGATCGATCCACTACCGGTCGTGAAGCCATATGAGCCTGTTCCCTATGCTGCTTCCGATATGCCCGATCCATTTGGGCCGGCCAAGATAGAACTCGTGACCAAGTCAGCGAGCAGCGGTGGCGGTTTAAAACCTGACCTGAATCGGCCAAAGGAGCCGCTGGAGTCATTCCCGCTGGAGTCGCTGAAGATGGTTGGAGTGTTGCAACAGAGCAAGCAGACGTTCGCGCTGGTCAAGGCGGACACGAGCCTGTACCGCGTGAAAGTAGGCAACTACCTTGGCCAGAATTTCGGTCTCGTCACGTCCATCGGAGAAAACCAAGTCCAACTGCGTGAGTTGGTTCAGGATGCCACAGGCGACTGGACTGAACGTCAAAGCACGATGCAGTTGCAGGAAGCGGGGAGGTAGTTGAATATGATACGACTGCAAAAACTCATCAGCATCGCGCTGGTTTTGGTGGGCTGGCTAGGATGCAGCCATTTTGTGCTGGCGCAAAACAGCATCGAAGCCCTGACCGTTGGTCAGCAGGCGGGGCGCATTCTTGTTCAGGTCACAATGAAACAAGCCCTCACGGCTGCGCCGGCGAGTTTTTCCATCGCGAACCCGGCACGTGTTGCGTTTGATTTTCCCAAGACGACCAACAATCTGGGTCGCAACACGCAGGATATTGGAGAAAGTGACCTGCGTTCCATGAACATGGTGCAAGTGGGTGATCGCACGCGCATGGTGCTCAATCTGCGAAATATGGTGCAGTATGAGTCGCGTATTGATGGCAAGAATCTGATTATATCGATCGCACCCGCATCGGCAGCCCCCTCAGCGGGCGGTGCATCTGCTCGTTTCGCGGAAGGACGTGTAGACGTACGGCACTCGATCAAGGACATCAACTTCCGCCGAGGCCGGCTAGGTGAGGGACGTGTCATCATTGATCTGTCCGATAGTTCCACGGGTATCGATATTCGCCAGCAGGGGCAGTCGCTGGTCATTGAAATGCTGAAAACCCAATTACCAGACGCGTTGCGCAAACGTTATGACGTCGTCGATTTTGCTACGCCCGTGCAGAGCATGAGCGCATTTCCGCAGGGAGACAACGTACGCATCGTAATCGAGCCCAAGGGTTTGTGGGAACACAATGCCTATCAAACCGATAACCAATTTGTGGTGGAAATCAAGCCGGTTCAGGTCGACCCCAATAAACTGGTACAGGGTAGCCGTGTTGGATATGGTGGTGAGAAACTATCGCTCAATTTCCAGAATGTGGAAGTGCGTAGTGTGCTGAATGTTATCGCTGATTTTACCGATCTGAATATCATCACTAGCGATACGGTGGGGGGCAATCTCACCTTGCGACTGAAAGACGTGCCATGGGATCAGGCACTGGATCTGATCCTGCAAACACGTGGTCTGGATATGCGCAAGAATGGTAATGTCATCTGGATTGCCCCAAGAGATGAACTTGCGACCAAGGAAAAGTTGAATCTCGAATCGCAGCAGCAAATCGGTGAACTGGAGCCGTTGCGGACTGAAAGTTTTCAGCTGAACTATGCCAAGGCAGCTGATCTCGCCAAGCTGGTCAGCGATGCAAGTCAGAGAATACTGTCCAAACGAGGTAGCGCCGTTACCGATCCGCGTACCAATACCGTATTTGTGCAGGATGTTCCAACCCGCCTGGACGATGTGCGCAAGCTTGTTGGACAGATTGATGTGGCGGTGAGGCAGGTACTGATTGAGGCGCGTATTGTTGAAGCGAATGACAGTTTCAGCAAGAACCTGGGAGTGCGATTTGGCTACCACGACGTGAGTGGCAGCGGTTATGCGGTTCCGGGCACGAAATCGCGGGTAGCGATTGGTGGCGCCCTTAATGATGTGGGAGGTCATGCGGGTGGTGGCGCACAAGGTGGAACACCGGTATTTATACCGGACAGCCTGGGTGTCAACCTGCCTGCCGCCGGGGTCGGCGGGGCCGCGCCAGGTGCGCTATCGCTGATCCTTTTCAACGCTGCGCAGAACCGGTTTCTGAATCTCGAATTGAGTGCGCTGGAGGCCGATGGAAAAGGAAAGATCATATCCAGTCCGCGCGTTCTGACAGCCAATAACGTTGAGGCATTGATCGAACAGGGTACTGAAATTCCGTATCAGCAAGCGACCTCGAGCGGTGCAACGTCGGTGTCATTTCGCAAGGCGTCGCTGGCGTTAAAGGTTAAACCGCAGATTACACCGGATGGAAACATAGTCATGGCGCTTGATGTCAATAAGGATGCGGTAGGTCAGGTGCTCTCCGGTGGAGTGACAATTGATACCAAGCACGTCAAGACCGAGGTCCTGGTTGAAAATGGAGGAACTGTGGTTATTGGTGGTATTTACACGCAAGACACAAACTCTACGACCACGAAAGTTCCGTTTTTTGGGGATCTTCCTGGTGTCGGAGCACTGTTCCGTCAGAACTCTCGGCGGGATAACAAAACCGAACTTCTCATATTCATCACGCCCAGGCTGGTGCAGGATCGCACCACGCAGCGTTAACCAAAAAAATTGTGCAGGTGTCCGCCTGGTTTTGCGCACACCTGACACTTCCCATCTCTAGGGTAGCGAGTTGGGTTGATAGAATAGCGGCGTGAATCCTTCAGCCAATATCTTTCTTGTTGGGATGCCAGGTGCTGGCAAAACGACCATTGCTCGCGCCTTGGCGCGGCGTCTGGGCAAGCAATTTCACGACACGGATCAAGATATAGAAGCGCGAACCGGGGTGCGCGTTGCCGTGATCTTCGAGATTGAGGGTGAACCCGGATTCAGGCGCCGCGAAGTGGAAACCATAAATCTGATGACAGCGCTGGATAATGTTGTCCTGGCCACCGGCGGTGGCGCGATTCTGGATCCTCGCAACCGTGATTGTCTAAAGACGCGGGGTTTTGTTGTTTATCTGCACGCAACACCTCGGGAATTGCTGCGACGAACCCGATTCGACAAGTCGCGGCCGTTATTGCAGGGCGATGATCCACGGACTCGACTGGAGACTTTATATCAAATGCGCGATCCGCTTTATCGCGAAACAGCCGACCTGATCGTTGAAACAGGAAGGCAGAGTGCCAATATGCTGGTTGCCGATCTCCTCCCTCGACTTGAGAAAACATGCGGACTCTCAGCGTAGCGCTCGGCGAGCGTAGCTACCCCATCTTTGTTGGCCAAGGTTTGGTCGACAATGCGGCACTGATCATTCCCCTGTTGCCGCAGAAGCGGGCCGCAATCGTGACCAACACGACTATTGCGCCGCTTTACCTTGAACGCCTTTCAGACGCGTTGACTAAATTGGGCGTAGCAATTGTGCCCATTGTTCTGCCGGACGGTGAGGAGCACAAGAACTGGCAGACGCTCAACTGCATTTTTGATGCCTTGATTGACCATCGCTGCGAACGCCGTACTGCGTTGATTGCGCTAGGGGGAGGGGTTGTTGGTGACATGACGGGATTTGCTGCGGCGACCTGGCAGCGAGGGGCGCCCTTCATACAGGTACCCACAACCCTGCTTGCACAGGTCGATTCCTCGGTGGGTGGCAAGACCGCGATCAATCATCCTCAGGGCAAAAATATGATCGGAGCGTTCTATCAGCCGCGCGCTGTAATTGCCGATCTGGATACGCTGGGTACCCTGCCTGACCGGGAACTGAAGGCAGGTCTTGCGGAGGTGATCAAGCACGGGCTGATACGCGATGCCGATTTTTTCCAGTGGCTGGAAGGTAATATTGACGCCTTGCTGGCCCGGGACCCAGTTGCGCTGGAATATGCAGTGGTGCGCTGCTGTGAAATCAAAGCGGAGATTGTCGCACTGGATGAACGCGAGGAGCATGTGCGTGCTTTGCTCAATTTTGGTCACACATTCGGTCATGCCATCGAGGCAGGTCTGGGTTTTGGAACCTGGCTGCACGGCGAGGCGATTGGCGCCGGTATGGTCATGGCAGCCGACCTGTCGCATCGTTTAGGCGCGCTTGGCTCGACTGACGTCAGCAGAATTGAGCGTTTGCTGCTGCGCGCCGGTTTGCCAGTAATAGGCCCGACTTTTGCTTCTGATCGGTACCTAGAACTTATGAGTGTAGACAAGAAGGCCAGGGACGGAGGTTTGCGATTCATTGTTCTTGACCAAATTGGTGCGGCCAGTATTCGGAGTAATGTTCCAAGCACAACGGTGACTAGCACACTGAAAGCCCGCAGCGGCTGATTTCTGTGTTTTCAGCGTGGGTTGCTGCTCTGCAGCGATCACCTAAGCGCTTGAACTGTCTGAATTTCATCGGTACACTTAACAGTTCCCCCTGAAGCTTTACACAGGTCAACCTGACTCCGCGGTCGGTACGAAAACTGACTCGGAGCCTGCAAGTCGTGAGGTGTTTGCGTGGAACAGACTGCTCGTCCGGATCGGCAAGGACTATACGATCCCGCCAATGAACATGATGCGTGTGGTGTGGGCTTTATCGCTCATATCAAGGGCAAAAAGAGTCACGCCATTGTCGAGCAAGGCTTGCAAATACTGAATAATTTGACCCATCGTGGTGCAGTGGGCGCCGATCCACTTGCCGGCGACGGTGCCGGCATTCTTATCCAGATTCCAGATGCCCTGTTTCGTGAAGACATGGCTGCAAAAGGGATCACGTTGCCGCCAGCAGGTCAATATGGCGTGGGTATGGTGTTTCTGCCCAAGGAACCGGCATCACGCCTGGCTTGCGAGTACGAAATCGAACGAGCCATCAAAGATGAAGGACAGGTGCTTTTTGGCTGGCGCGATGTGCCGCGCGACAACAGCAGTTTCGGTGAGTCGGTAAAGCGACTGGAACCAGTCATCAGGCAGGTATTCATCGGTCGAGGTGCCGACGTCACCGTAACTGATGCGCTGGAACGCAAGCTTTACATCATTCGCAAGAGTTCCGGTCACGCCATCCAGGCGCTCAAGCTGGCGCATGGCACCGAATTCTATGTACCGTCAATGTCTGCGCGAACGATCGTTTACAAGGGCATGCTGCTTGCGGGTCAGGTCGGGTCCTATTATCTCGATCTTCAGGACGCGCGTTTTGTGTCGGCGCTGGCGCTGGTACATCAGCGTTTTTCGACAAACACCTTCCCGACCTGGGATTTGTCACACCCATTCCGCCTCATTGCGCACAACGGTGAAATCAATACCTTGCGCGGTAACGTCAATTGGATCAGAGCCCGACAGGGTGCAATCTCCAGCCCCATTCTTGGACGTGATCTTGAGAAACTCTGGCCACTGATCTACCCGGGGCAATCGGACTCCGCGTCGTTCGACAATGCACTTGAAATGCTGGTGATGAGCGGTTACTCGATTGCTCATGCGGTGATGATGATGATCCCGGAGGCGTGGGAAGGCCACACTTTGATGGATCCCAGTCGGCGCGCTTTCTATGAATACCATGCGGCGATGATGGAGCCATGGGACGGACCAGCTGCAATTGCTTTCACTGATGGTCGCCAGATCGGCGCGACCCTGGACCGCAATGGGCTGCGTCCGGCACGCTACATCGTGACCGATGATGACCTGGTGATCATGGCTTCCGAGGCGGGTGTCTTGCCGATTCCGGAAGAGCGCATTGTCAAGAAGTGGCGCCTGCAACCGGGAAAGATGTTCCTGGTTGATGTGGAAAAAGGCCGCATCATTGACGATGCGGAGTTGAAGGAAACGCTGGCTTCAAGCAAGCCATATGCAGAGTGGATAGATCGGATCCGTGTAAAACTCGATGATGTTGAGAGTGACAAACAGCAGCCGGAACGCTCCAGCGTGTCGCTGCTTGATCGTCAGCAAGCTTTTGGCTATTCCCAGGAAGACATCAAGTTCATCCTCGCTCCGATTGGCGCAAATGGCGAGGAGCCCACCGGCTCGATGGGTAACGATTCTCCGCTGGCCGTGCTTTCGAACAAGAACAAGACTCTCTACCACTACTTCAAGCAGTTGTTCGCGCAGGTCACCAATCCACCAATTGATCCTATACGTGAAGAACTGGTGACCTCGCTGGTGTCATTCATCGGACCCAAACCGAATCTTCTGGGTGTCGATGAAATAAATCCACCCCTGCGCCTGGAGGTCAGTCAGCCGGTGCTCGACTTCTATGAAATGGAGAAGATCCGTCACATCGATCGCTATACCGACGGCAAATTCAAATCCTGGGAAATTGACATCTGTTACCCGGTCGCGTGGGGCAAGCAGGCGATTGAAGCGCGCCTTGCCTCATTGGCTGCGCAGGCCGAAGATGCCGTGCGCGCAGGCTACTCCATATTGATCATTTCCGATCGCAAGGTGGATTGTGACCATATGGCGATTCCGGCATTGCTTGCGTTGTCTGCCATACACCAGCATCTGACCAACAAGGGTCTGCGAACTTCCACCGGCCTGGTGGTTGAAACGGGTTCGGCACGCGAAGTGCATCACTTCGCGCTGCTGGCCGGTTATGGGGCGGAAGCCACCCACCCCTATCTGGCTCTGGAAACCATGCTGGCGATGCACGATCTGCTTCCAGCAGATGTCAGCGGCAAATTGCCGATCAAGCATTTCGTCAAGGCGATCGGCAAGGGCTTGCGCAAAGTCATGTCCAAGATGGGCATATCGACATACATGTCCTATACCGGCGCGCAGATTTTTGAAGCCGTCGGCCTGTCCCGCTCACTGGTGGAAAAGTACTTTACCGGAACAACCTCAAGCGTCGAGGGCATCGATGTTTTTGATCTGGCCGAGGAAGCATTGCGCACGCATCGGGCCGCGTTTGGCGTGGACCCGGTACTGGCCCATGCACTGGATGCCGGTGGCGAATACGCATTCCGCGTGCGTGGCGAAGATCACATGTGGACGCCGGACTCGATCGCCAAGCTGCAGCATTCGACAAGACATAATTCAGCCAGTACCTACAAGGAATATGCAGCCCTGATCAATGACCAGGCGCGCCGGCACATGACATTTCGCGGCCTGTTCGATTTTCGTTTCGACACATGCAATCCCGTGCCGATAGAGGAAGTCGAGTCCGCTGTTGAAATCGTCAAGCGATTCGCGACCGGTGCCATGTCGCTGGGCTCGATTTCAACCGAGGCGCATTCCACACTGGCCATTGCCATGAACCGCATTGGCGGCAAGTCCAATACCGGCGAAGGTGGCGAGGACCGCAATCGCTATGCGCTGGTGAAGCTGGGTGAAACGCTGGCTTCACGGCTTGGGAAGGGGCGCATCGAGAGTGACATCGTGCTCAAGGAAGGCGACTCACTGAAGTCGAAAATCAAGCAGGTCGCCTCCGGCCGTTTTGGCGTCACTGCCGAATATCTTGCGTCCGCTGAGCAGATCCAGATCAAAATGGCGCAAGGGGCCAAGCCCGGGGAAGGTGGTCAGCTGCCGGGCAAGAAGGTGTCGGAATACATTGCCGAGCTGCGCTGCTCAACGCCGGGTGTAGAACTGATATCGCCGCCGCCGCATCATGACATCTATTCCATTGAAGACCTTGCCCAGCTGATACATGACCTGAAGAACGCCAATACTGCGGCCTCCATTTCGGTCAAACTGGTCTCCGAAGTGGGTGTAGGCACGGTAGCGGCCGGTGTGGCCAAGGCCAAGTCCGATCATGTCACCATATCGGGGCACGATGGCGGGACCGGGGCATCCCCATGGTCATCCATCAAGCATGCCGGAACACCCTGGGAACTGGGTCTGGCCGAGACGCAGCAGACGCTGGTGCTGAACAGGCTGCGCAGCCGTATTACCGTTCAGGTTGACGGCCAGATCAAGACTGGCCGCGATGTCGTGGTCGGCGCGTTGTTGGGCGCAGACGAATTCGGCTTTGCCACCGCGCCCCTGGTGGTGGAAGGTTGCATCATGATGCGCAAGTGCCACCTCAACACCTGCCCGGTTGGCGTGGCGACCCAGGATCCGGTATTGCGCCGCAAGTTCACGGGCAAGCCCGAGCATGTCATCAACTTCTTCTTTTTTGTTGCTGAAGAGGCGCGCGAACTGATGGCACGATTGGGCATACGCAAATTCAACGATCTTATTGGGCGCGCTGATCTTCTGGATACGAAAAAGGGCATTGAGCATTGGAAGGCAAAAGGACTCGATTTCAGCCGGATCTTCTATCAGCCCGATGTCGGCCCGGAAGTCGGACGCTTTCGCACCGAGGCCCAGGATCACGGTCTGGACCGTGCCCTGGATCACCGGCTGATCGAACTGGCCCAACCCGCGCTGGAGCGTGGCGAAAAAGTGTCAATTGACGTGCCGATCCGTAATATCAATCGCACGGTTGGCACTATGCTTTCGGGAGCCGTGGCCCGACGTTACGGCAACGTGGGTTTGCCCGATGACACCATTCATGTGCGCTTGGCCGGTTCAGCCGGGCAGAGTTTCGGGGCTTTCCTGTCACATGGCATCACGCTGGATATCGTTGGTGAGACCAATGACTACGCCGGCAAGGGGCTTTCCGGCGGGCGCATCAGCGTGCAACCCTCACCGAAGTTTCGTGGCGTGCCCCATGACAACATTGTCACCGGCAATGTTGCCTTGTATGGCGCCACTTCCGGCGAGGCTTATTTCTGCGGTGTTGCCGGCGAGCGTTTTGCCGTTCGCAATTCCGGTGCGTATGCCGTGGTGGAGGGTGTTGGCGATCATGGTTGCGAATACATGACCGGCGGAACCGTGGTAATTCTCGGAGATACCGGACGCAATTTCGCTGCCGGCATGTCCGGTGGCATCGCTTATGTGCTCGACGCGGATGGCAGCTTCAAGGGTCATTGCAATACCGCAATGGTTGACCTTGAACCCGTCCTGGCGGAAAACGAGCAGCAGGGCAAGGTGCCGGTGGCCGTCTGGCATACTGGACGTGCTGACGAAGTGGTATTGCGCGAACTGCTTGAAAAGCATGCGAGCAATACGGGCAGCAAGCGCGCCAGGGATGTCTTGGATAACTGGGCGCAATATCGTACCAAGTTCGTAAAAGTATTCCCCCGGGAATACAAGCGCGCGCTGGCCGAACTGGCTGCTGCGCGCAGCAAGGCAGCTGCCTAACACGATTATTCACCGCGACAAGACAAGGGCCGGCGGATTCCAGCAGTACCGGGAGCGGCTCCAGTCTCTGCGCGTTTTGCAAGTGACATTTTTACGGATCAGGCAATGGGCAAGGTAACAGGATTCCTGGAATACCAGCGGCTGCATGAGGCGTCCGAAAACAAGGACGCGCGCAAGCAGCATTACCATGAATTTGTGATGCGCCTTGATGACAGCGCAGCCAAGATTCAGGGTGCACGCTGCATGGACTGCGGCATTCCGTTCTGTATGAACGGATGCCCGGTCAACAACATCATTCCCGATTTCAATGACCTGGTGTTCCGCCAGAATTGGAAGGACGCGATCGAGACTCTGCACTCGACCAACAACTTTCCCGAATTCACCGGCCGCATTTGCCCCGCACCCTGCGAAGAGGCTTGCACGCTGCGCATCAATAATGATCCCGTGGGCATCAAGTCGATCGAGCACGCCATCATCGACAAGGCCTGGGAAGAAGGCTGGGTGCTGCCACAACCTGCGGTACAGAAAACGGGCAAGCGGGTTGCTGTGGTCGGTTCCGGTCCAGCTGGCCTGGCCTGTGCCCAGCAACTGGCACGAGTTGGACATACCGTGGTGGTTTTCGAGAAAAACGACCGGGCGGGTGGGTTGTTGCGATACGGTATCCCGGACTTCAAGATGGAAAAAGGCCTGATTGATCGCCGTCTGGAGCAGATGCGCGCCGAAGGTGTCGAATTCCGCACCAGCCATATCGTTGGCAAAGCCCTGCTTGGCGCCGGCAACGGCAAAGCGACTGCGGTGGACCCCGCGACATTGCTCGGTGAATTCGATGCCGTTGTGTTGTCCGGTGGCGCGGAATCGCCTCGCGATTTGCCTATCCCCGGACGCGATCTTAATGGCGTGCACTTCGCGATGGATTTTCTGCCCCTGCAAAATCGCCGGGTTGCTGGCGATAGCAGCATCCCCGACCTGTGGGCCACCGGCAAGCATGTTGTCGTGATCGGTGGTGGCGATACCGGCTCAGATTGCGTTGGCACATCAAACCGGCATGGAGCGCAGTCAATCGCGCAGTTTGAAGTCATGCCCCTGCCGCCTGATCCTGAGCGCAACTCGGTATGGCCGTACTGGCCAACGCGTCTGCGCACATCGTCTTCGCATGAAGAAGGCGCCGAGCGCGACTGGTCCATCCTGACCAAGGAGTTCATTGGTGACGAAGGTCCGAATCGGGGCAAGGTGAAGGCGTTGAAGGCTGTTCGCCTGGAGTGGAAGGACGGCAAGATGAACGAAATAGCCGGATCGGAATTCACCATGCCGGCAGATCTCGTCTTGCTGGCCATGGGTTTCGTGTCGCCGGTGCAGACCGTCCTGGAAAGTTTCGGCGTGGCAAAGGATCCGCGTGGCAATGTCAGTGCCGTCGTTGACGACAGCGCGACTGCCAGGGCTTACGCCACGTCGGTGCCAAAGGTATTTACCGCGGGCGACATGCGCCGTGGACAATCACTGGTGGTCTGGGCGATCCGCGAAGGCCGCCAGTGTGCCAGATCCGTGGATGAGTTTTTGATGGGGCAATCCACCCTGCCGCGCTGATTTGCGGCGATGTTGCGGAAATGAACGGCGGGTGCAGTCAGCCTGCCTGGCTGGGAACGATAGGCTGGATCAAATATGCCGATCGGGATCTGCATCACCAGTCGTCGCTTCCGTTCGTCGCGTTGACGGCCCGTGCTAACATCACTGTCATTACAGCCATCCCACACAGTATTCTCCATTGAATATCGTTATTCTTGCAGCCGGCCAGGGCAAGCGCATGCGCTCGGAATTGCCCAAGGTGTTGCACCCATTGGCGGGTATGCCCTTGCTGGCGCACGTGCTCAAAGCGGCGGGCGAACTCGCGCCGGAAGCGATCTGTGTCGTCTACGGGCACGGCGGTGAAGCGGTGCGCGATGCTTTTGCGCAAAGCGCGCATGTCGGTGTGAACTGGGCGAAGCAGGAGCCGCAGATCGGCACCGGCCATGCGGTGATGCAGGCCGTGCCGCACTTGAAGAACGATGTGCCAACGCTGGTGCTCTATGGGGATGTTCCGTTGACGCGCGTTGAAACCCTACGGCGTCTTTGCGCCGCGGCGGGCGACGGCATGGGAATACTCACCGTTGAACTCGATGATCCAACCGGTTACGGCCGCATCGTGCGCGATCCGGGCAACGGCCGTATTTCCCGCATCGTCGAGCAGAAGGACGCGTCCGCATCCGAACTCGCAATCCGTGAAATCAATACCGGCATCATGGTGATACCGACCGGGCGGCTGAAGGCATGGCTGGCGAAACTCGGTAACAACAACGCCCAGAAGGAGTATTACCTCACTGATGTCGTGGCGCTGGCGGTGGCCGACGGCGTCGTGGTGACGGCGGTACAGCCGGATGCCGAATGGGAGACCACCGGCGTCAACAGCCGCGCGCAACTGGCTGCACTGGAGCGTATCCATCAAGGCAATATTGCCAATCAGTTGCTCGAAAATGGTGTCGCGCTGGCCGATCCGGCCCGCTTGGACGTGCGCGGATCATTATTATCAGGTAAGGATTGTAGTATCGACGTCAATTGCGTATTCGAAGGAAATGTAGTCATTGGTGACGGTGTTTCAATCGGTCCGAACTGCGTATTGAAGAACGTGCGTATTGCCGATGGCTCGCGCATCGAGGCCTTCTGCCACATGGAAAATGCCGAGATCGGCGCGCGCTGCCGCATCGGCCCGTATGCGCGGCTGCGGCCGGCGGCCGTCCTCGCCGAGGACGTGCACATCGGCAATTTCGTCGAGGTCAAGGCGAGCCAGATCGGAGCCGGCACCAAGGCCAGCCATCTTTCCTATATCGGTGATGCCAGCATCGGCAAAAACGTCAATGTCGGCGCCGGCACCATCACTTGCAACTATGATGGTGTCAACAAGCATCGCACCATCATCGAAGATGACGTGTTCATCGGCTCCGACACCCAGTTGGTTGCCCCCATCCGCGTTGGTCGCGGCGCCACGCTGGGCGCCGGCACCACGCTGACCAAGGATGCGCCCGCAGACCAGCTCACCCTTTCCCGCGCTGAACAAAAATCGATTCGTGGCTGGAAGCGACCGGTAAAGAAAAAGTGAGCAGGCCATGTGCGGAATCGTAGGTGCAATCGCAAGACGCAATGTCGTACCCATTCTGCTCGAGGGGCTGAAGCGTCTCGAATACCGTGGCTACGATTCTGCCGGCGCGGCGGTGCTGGGTGGAGCAGCCGACGGAAAACTGCAGCGCATCCGCTCCACCGGCCGCGTCGTTGAACTGGAAAAGCTGGCCCAGGCGCAGGGCCTGAATGGCGATCTGGGTATTGCCCACACGCGCTGGGCAACCCACGGCGTGCCTTCGGAAAAAAATGCCCATCCGCATGTCTCCGGCAGTGTGTCGGTGGTGCACAACGGCATCATCGAGAATCACGATGCGATGCGCGAGGCACTGCGCGCCAAGGGTTATGTCTTTGTGTCCGATACCGACACCGAGGTCATCGCACATCTGATCAACTCCAATCTGCGCGATGACCCAGGGTCCGGACACGCGCTGTTTGACGCGGTACGCAGAAGCGTAGCGGAGCTGGTCGGCGCCTATGCCATCGCGGTGATATCCGAGGCCGATCGCGATCATCTGATCGTGGCGCGCCATGGCGCACCGTTGTTGCTCGGGCTGGGCGATGGCGAAAACTTCGCTGCCTCGGACACGTCGGCGCTTATCCAGGTCACGCAGCGCGTGATTTATCTGGAAGACGGTGATGTTGCTGAGTTGACGCGCGCCGCGGTCGAGATTGTTGACACGCAAGGCAACGCGGTCGAGCGGGCGGTGCACGTGTCGCAGCTGAGCGCCGCCGCGGTGGAACTGGGCCCTTACAGCCATTACATGCAGAAGGAAATCTTCGAGCAACCAATGGCCGTGGCCAACACCCTTGAAATGGTCACCAGCGCCCAGTCGCTTGCGCCGCAATTGTTTGGTGTCGACGCGGAAAAAATCTTCGGCGATATAGACAGCGTGCTGATCCTTGCCTGCGGCACCAGCTTCCATGCCGGCATGGTGGCGCGTTACTGGCTGGAAGGATTTGCCGGAATTCCCTGCAACGTCGAAATTGCCAGCGAGTATCGCTACCGCCAATCGGTGCCGAATCCGAAGGCACTGGTGATCACCATCTCCCAGTCAGGTGAAACGGCCGACACGCTGGCGGCGTTGCAATACGCCAAGAGCCTGGGCCATCAATATTGCCTGTCGATCTGCAATGTGCCCGAGTCGGCGCTGGTGCGAGCTGCGAACCTGCGATTTCTGACTCGCGCCGGGCCCGAAATTGGCGTGGCCTCGACCAAGGCATTTACTACTCAGCTCGCCGCGCTCGCGCTGCTGACCATGGTGCTGGCCAAGATGCGTGGGCGTTTGCCGGCGGTACGCGAGACCGAGCTGCTCAAATCGCTGCGCCATCTGCCGACCGCGTTGCAGAGTGTGCTTGAAGTCGAACCGCAGATCGAGACTTGGGCCAGGGAATTCGTCCCGCGCCACCACGCATTGTTTCTGGGGCGCGGTATCCACTACCCGATCGCCATGGAGGGCGCGCTCAAACTGAAGGAAATCTCCTACATCCACGCCGAGGCCTACGCAGCTGGCGAGTTGAAGCACGGGCCACTGGCGCTGGTCGACAAATACATGCCGGTCATTGCCATTGCGCCCAATGACGCGCTCATCGAAAAGCTCAAATCCAATCTGCAGGAAGTGAAGGCGCGCGGCGGCCAGCTGTATGTGATTGCCGATCAGGATACCCGGCTCACCGGCGATGACGTGCTGCACATCATTCGCCTGCCGGATCATGCCGGTCTGCTGTCACCCATTCTGCATACGTTGCCGCTGCAGCTCCTCGCCTATCACGTGGCGCTGATGCGCGGCAACGACGTCGACAAGCCGCGCAATCTCGCCAAATCGGTCACTGTGGAGTGATCGCGGCGTAGTCCCCCGCTGCTATCCTGAAGACTCTGAAGAAAGCCACGCAATGACAGCATCCAAGACCCCCCAGGGCATACTGGTTCCCGCGCGCTTTCCTGCGACGGCGATCGACGCCATCTATACGCAGGCGGAAAATGCCGGCGTCGACGTGGAATGCATTTGTCTGCCCGACGATCCTGAAGCCCGGCTGTCTGCCGAGTTGCTGGAGACGATAACGGCGGCCTATTTCGGCCAGAGCACCAACCTCACACATGCCCGATCATTCTTTTCGGCGGTGCGCAAGGCTCCCAACATCAAGTGGATACACCTGTTCAACGCCGGCGTTGACCATCCGGTATTTTCCGAATTGATGGCCAAAGGCATACGCCTGACCACGTCCACCGGGACCACGGCCGTGCCGATTGCGCGAACGGCGATTGCCGGCTTGCTCATGCTGTCACGCAATTTCCTCGGTTGGCAGGATTCGCAGCGCCGCAAGCGCTGGGAGCCGATGTATGGTGATGCACAGCCGCAGGATCTGGACGGACAAACGCTGTGCATACTCGGTCTTGGCACGATCGGCAGCGAACTGGCGCGCCTGGCACTGATGCTCGGCATGTCCGTGATCGGCGTCCGGCGCAGTCCGCAGCGCGGTGAGGACCCTGTCGACGAAATGCATCCGCCGCACGTGCTGGCGGAACTGCTGCCGCGCTGCCAGTGGCTGGCCATTACCTGTCCGCTGACGCCGGAAACACGCGGTCTGGTGGACAAGGACAAACTGCTGGCCTTGCCCAAAGGAGCGGGGCTCATCAACGTCGGGCGCGGCGAGATCATCGATGAACCGGCCATGATCGAAGTTCTGCGCAGCGGTCATCTGGGTGGCGCCTATCTTGATGTGTTCGCCAAGGAACCGTTGCCTGAATCGTCGCCACTGTGGGACATGCCCAACGTTATCATCTCGCCGCACAATTCCTCGATGTCGCGTGGCAATGAAACGCGCATCTTCAATCTGTTCCTGTCCAATATGGATTGCTGGTTGCGCGGTCAGCCCATGCGCAATGAAGTAAGCCGCTGAGCGAACTTGCTCAGCACTGGGATGGGGCCTTGAACATGCCGCAAGCGGCGGTGGCAACGCGCGACGCGCTGGCTGTTCTCAAGGAGGTGTTCGGTTATCCGGCATTCCGTGGCCCGCAGGCGGACATCATTTCGCATGTGCTCGGCGGTGGCGACTGCCTGGTGCTCATGCCCACCGGCGGCGGCAAGTCCCTGTGCTATCAGATTCCGGCGCTGTTGCGTCGTGGTGCCGGCATTGTCGTCTCGCCGTTGATCGCGCTGATGCAGGACCAGGTCTGCGCATTGCTCGAAGCGGGCGTGAAGGCGGCCTTTCTCAATTCCACGCAATCGTCACAAGAGGCGGCTGCGGTCGAGAGCGCCTTGCTCAAGGGTGAATGCGATCTGGTCTATGTTGCGCCGGAGCGGCTGATGACATCGCGCTTTCTGAATCTGGTGGAGCGTCTGCAGGCCGGGGTGGGCGTGGCCTTGTTTGCCATTGACGAGGCGCATTGCGTGTCGCAATGGGGCCATGACTTCCGGCCCGAGTACATTCAGCTGTCCATGCTGCATGAGCGCTTTCCCGCGGTGCCGCGCATCGCGCTGACCGCGACCGCCGATCCGCAGACGCGCGCCGAGATCATTGAGCGTCTCGGTCTCGCCGATGCGCGCACCTTCATCTCCAGCTTCGATCGTCCCAACATCCTTTACCGTATTGTGGAGAAGGCCAATGCGCGCGCTCAATTGCTTGGCTTTCTGCGCGCCGAGCACGCCGGTGATGCCGGCATCGTGTATTGCCTGTCACGACGCAAAGTGGAAGAAACCGCCGCCATGCTGGCCGACGAAGGCGTGCGCGCACTACCCTATCACGCCGGCATGGACGCCCAAACGCGCGCCGCCAACCAGGCGCGCTTCCTGCGCGAGGATGGTATTGTCATGGTGGCCACCATCGCCTTCGGCATGGGCATCGACAAACCCGATGTGCGCTTTGTTGCGCATCTGGATCTGCCCAAGAGTATCGAGGGTTACTACCAGGAGACCGGCCGCGCCGGACGTGACGGTGAACCGGCCAACGCCTGGATGACCTACGGTTTGGGCGATGTGGTCAATCATCGCCGCATGATCGAGCAATCCGAGGCCGACACGCAATTCAAGCGCGTCGCCGGCGCCAAGCTCGATGCCCTGCTCGGATTATGCGAGGCCACCGGTTGCCGGCGTGTGCGCCTGCTCGACTATTTTGGCGAAGCGTCAGAACCCTGCGGCAACTGTGATGTCTGCCTCGATCCGCCTCAGGTATGGGACGGCACCGTGGCGGCGCAAAAGGCCTTGTCCTGCGTTTTCCGCACCGGACAGCGCTTTGGCGCCGTGCATCTCATTGACGTGCTGCGCGGCAAGGAAACCGATCGCGTCGAGCAATGGGGCCATCGCGAACTGAGCACTTTCGGCATCGGCACCGACATCGACGAAAAGACCTGGCGTGCGGTGTTCCGTCAGCTCGTCGCGCAGAATCTGCTCGTCGTCGATCACGACAGCTTTGGATCGCTGAAATTGACCGAGGCCAGTCGTGCCGTGCTCAAGGGCGAGCGGAGCGTGCATTTGCGCAAGATGGCTGAGGGCAAGCGCTCCTCGACAAGGAAGGCGGGCAGTGCCGCTTCGTCAGTGGAGGCATTGACGAGCGGCCAGCGCGAGCGCTGGGAGCGCCTGCGCGCGTGGCGCGCCGACACGGCCAGGGAGCACGGGGTTCCGGCCTATGTGGTTTTTCATGACGCCACGCTGGCCGAGATTGCGCGGCAGAGCCCGCAGACGCTGGATGCGCTGGGGCGAATCTCAGGCATTGGCGCAGCCAAGCTGGAGCGCTATGGGTCGGCGTTGCTGGATTTGCTGGGGGATGATCCAACCGGGCAGACCAGTGCCTGAAAGGGCAATGCGCGCAACTATTCGGAACCCCACGGCCGCGTCGCCGTCACGCGCACGTTTAACCCGATGCCTTCCGCCGCATCAGCCAGCCGGTCGAAGCTGAACACGTCTTCATTCGCCATCAACCGGCTCATCTGCGATTTGTTGAAACCCATTGCTTCGCCGGCCGCGTGACGCGTCATCTTCAGGTCGGCGATGCGATCGATGATGCGCTCACGCAGATGGGCGCGCAGGCGGGCGCTCTGGGACTCATCGTCCATGGCTGGGCTCCTCGATAAGTTGCGTAAAATAATAACCAAAAATCGTGAAAATGCCCATCCATAGCCACTTTTTCGCTATAAAACTTCAATTTTGATGGGTGACTCCGCCTGCATAGTGAATGCCTTCCCGGGGTATTCCGCATGCGATGGTCCACGCTTTGTTGTAACGGCTGAGGGCTGGATAGCTCGCACAAGGTGCGCACCGCCCTGACCAGGCTTCTGGATGCGGATTCGTCGTCTGAGTGCTAACTATTGGTATCGCGGGTTGTGCGGTTGAATGGGATTGATTTTTGTCAGAAATAATGGGTTGTTTTTCAAACAAATACCGGACAGAATTTTTAACATAACATATTGAAATTAAATTAATAATAATAGGTTCTTTGCGAACACGGGCCTGACATGTCACTGGGGATCGGAATTTCTTCATTTTTGTCAGAAAAATATGCCATAATTTCTGAAAAAAATAGCCAACCGAAACCTTAATCCACCAGCCAATCATGGGCAAGCACGCACAATCCATCGACACCCAGATTCTCGACCGCATCCAGCGCAGGCCCGCCGGAAAGGTGTTCAATGCGCGCGATTTTCTGGATCTGGGCAGTCGCCACGCCATCGACCAGACGCTGTCCCGTCACAGTCGCTCGGGCCGGTTGCGCAAGATCGCCCGCGGCCTCTACGACCTGCCGCGCACCGATCCGCAGTTGGGCACCTTGTCGCCGAACATCGACGCCATCGCCAAAGCGATCAAGGGGCGCGATGCCATTCGTCTGCAGCCTGCCGGTGCGCAGGCCGCCAACATGCTCGGGCTCTCCGACCAGGTGCCCACGAAACTTGTCTATCTCACCGACGGGCCAAGCCGGCGCGTGAGTGTGGGCGGGTTCGACATCGTTCTCAAGCACACCACCGTGCGCAACATGGCCACCGCCGGCCGACTGAGCGGACACATCATCCAGGCGCTGCGCTGGCTGGGCGAGGATCATGTCGATGCCAGCGTCCTCGACAAGCTGCGTCGCAATCTCAAGGCGGCGGACCGTGCCGCACTGGTGCGCGACGTGCCCTATGCGCCGGCGTGGATCGCGAAAATCTTTCATCAACTGGCCGCCAAAGCCAGCGCCAGTGATTCACCTGATCAGGCCAGGCCCCAACCCATCACCAAGGGTGACCAATAGCGTGCAGGGCTTTCTCGATCTGTCGATGGCAAGGCGCCGCACGGTGTGCGAAGAAGCCCAGGCACGCATGCGTCTACGTGCCGCCAGCGTCGAGAAGGATTTCTGGGTGTGCTGGACGCTGCGCGAACTGTTCAGCCTGCCCGACATCGGGCCCAGGCTCACCTTCAAGGGCGGCACTTCGCTGGCCAAGGCCTGGAAGCTGATCGAACGCTTCTCGGAAGACATTGACGTCGTCATCGACCGCGATTTTCTGGGCTATGGCGGCGACGCCTCGCCAGAGGCTGCGCCCAGCCGCAAGAAGTGCAGCCAGAAGCTGAACGAACTGCGCGCGGCGTGCCAGCAGTACATCCGCGACTCGCTGGCGCCGGCGCTGCGCGAGCGAATCACCCAGGCGCTCGGCCCAGCCGATGCCAGCGGCTGGTCACTGGAATCCGATCCCGCCGATGCCGACGGGCAGACTCTGCTGTTCCGTTATCCGGCTGCCTTCGATGGCGGCGGCTACGTGGCCCCGGTGGTCAAGATCGAACTCGGCGCGCGTTCCGACATCGACCCAGCCGACGCCCCGCTGATCGAGCCGTATCTCACGCAGGCCTTTCCGGACCTGCTTGGTGACAGCCGCTTTGCCGTGCGCACCCTGGCCGCGCGCCGCACCTTCTTGGAAAAGGCCATGTTGCTGCATGAAGAAACCTATCGCCCGGCCGACAAGCGGCGCGGGCGCTTCATGTCACGGCATTACTACGATCTGTGGTCCATGATACGGCAGGGCGTGGCCGATCAGGCTGTCGCCGATGCTGGACTGTACGAGCGTATCGCCGCGCACCGCGAGGTGTTCTTCCGCTACAACTGGATGGATTACGCGACGCTGAGGAAGGGAACTCTGCGTCTCATGCCAAGACGAGATCAATTCCCTGCGTGGCAGAGCGACTACGATGCCATGCGAGAAGCCATGTTCTTTGGTAAGACGCCCGAGTTCATCGAGATACTGATGGTCATCGAAGACTTTCAGAACAAGCTTAACCAGATATGAAATCAGCCCACGCCACGCTGGAACAACTGCGCATCAACCCCGACTGGGCAAAGCTGCCGCTGTTCGATCGTTCGAAGTGGCAGCGGGTGCGGTTTGGCGGTGTGGTCAGGGTTCTCAAGGAGCAGGTTGATCCGTCATCCGGCGAAGTGGACCGGTACGTTGCCGGCGAGCAGGAACGCGATCGGGCCAAGGAAGCACTCACCCAGCTCTTCAACGAGGCCAAAAGCCACAACACGCATATCATTGTCGAGCGTATCGTCGGCGAGATTGACGACATCGTGAAAAAAGTGCGTTTCCCGGATTGGCAGCGCACCATCACCGGTGAGCGGCTGGTGCAGAAGGAACTGCGCCGGGCGCTGCTGAAGTACAAGCTGCACACGGATCAGGACCTGTTCGACCGCGCCTATGAGTACATCCGGCAGTATTACTAGCACTAGCAGCCTGTCGGACTTAGCCGACACTTATTTATTGAACTTGTCATCGAGGCCATAGAGTAAACGTTCTTTGATATGGGCATAGGATACACAGGCGAGGCGAACGAATGACACGATTTGTGACG
>CANKAJ010000050.1 GCA_947479645.1 Betaproteobacteria bacterium
ACGGCACCGACATCTACTGGGCGAGGACGCGGGTGCTGGAGTACCTCAACTTCGCCTCCGGACGCATGCCGCGCGGTGTCACGCCGACGCTGGGGCCGGATGCCACCGGCGTGGGCTGGGTGTACCAGTACGCCGTGCTCGCGGCCAACCGCTCGCTGGCGGAATTGCGCAGCATCCAGGACTGGTTCGTGCGCTACCAGCTCACCAAGGCGCAAGGTGTCGCCGAAGTGGCGAGCGTGGGCGGCTTCGTCAAGACCTATCAGGTCACGGTGGAGCCACGCAAGTTGCAGGCCTATGGCATATCGCTGATGAAACTGGCCGAAGTGATCCGCGCCAGCAACCGCGACGTGGGCGGACGAGTGATCGAAATGGCGGAGACCGAATATGTGGTGCGCGGGCGCGGCTATCTGCGCGGCGCCTCCGACATCGAGAATCTGGTGGTGAAAGCGGACAAGGGCACGCCGGTGCTGGTCCGCGACATTGCGCGGGTGGAACTGGTGCCGGATGAACGCCGCGGCCTCACCGAACTGAACGGTGAAGGCGAGGTGGTGGCCGGCATTGCCGTGGCGCGCTACGGGCAGAATGCACTTGATGTCATCGGCAATCTGAAAGCCAAGATTGCCGAAATATCCGCCGGCCTGCCGCAGGGCGTGTCGCTGCAGCCGGTGTATGACCGTTCCGACCTGATCCATCGCGCCATCGATAACCTCAAGCGCACGCTGATCGAGGAAAGTGCCATCGTGGCGCTGGTGTGCGTGGTGTTCCTGATGCATGCGAGGAGCGCGCTGGTGGCCATCGTCATGCTGCCCATTGGCGTGCTGATCGCGATGATCGTCATGCACCTGATGGGACTCAACTCCAACATCATGAGCCTGGGCGGCATCGCCATCGCCATCGGCGCCATGGTGGATGCGGCCATCGTCATGATCGAGAATGCGCACAAGCATCTGGAACGCGCGCCGCCGGACGCGCCGCGACTGCCGATCATGATCGCTGCCTGCCGCGAAGTCGGGCCGGCGCTGTTTTTCAGTCTGCTCATCATCACCGTGTCCTTCCTGCCGGTGTTCACGCTGGAAGCCCAGGAAGGGCGCATGTTCACGCCGCTTGCCTACACCAAGACCTTTGCCATGGCAGGCGCGGCGCTGTTGTCGATCACGTTGGTGCCGGTGCTGATGCTCCTCTTCATCCGCGGCAACATCATGCCGGAGAAGAAAAACCCGGTGAATCGCTTCCTCATCTGGGTCTATCGCCCGGTCATCGCCTGGGTGATGCGCTGGAAGAAGCTCACCATTGCCGCTGCGCTGCTGATCCTGGGCGTGTCTGTCTATCCCGCCATGCAACTGGGCACCGAGTTCATGCCGGTGCTTAACGAAGGCTCGTTGCTGTTCATGCCGGCCACGCTGCCGTCGTTGTCGATCACCAAGTCGGCGGAATTGCTGCAGACCCAGGACAAGATACTCAAGGGATTTCCCGAGGTGGAATCGGTATTCGGCAAGGCCGGGCGTGCCGCCACCGCCACCGATCCGGCACCGGTGGAAATGTTCGAGACGGTGATCAACCTGAAGCCGGAGAGTCAGTGGCGTCCGGGCATGACGGTGGACAAGTTGATCGCCGAAATGGACCAGGCGGTGCAGATCCCGGGCGTATCGAACGCCTGGACCATGCCGATCAAGGCGCGCATCGACATGCTGGCAACCGGCATCCGCACGCCTATCGGCATCAAGGTTTTTGGCAAGAACCTGGCCGAGATCGAGAAGCTGGCCAAAGTGATCGAAACCGTGGTGAAAGCTGTTCCCGGCACCACCAGTGCCTATGCCGAGCGCGTCACGGGGGGTTACTACGTCGACATCGAACCGGACCGCCTGGCGCTGGCGCGCTACGGTTTGGGCGTGGGTGATTTACAGGATGTCATCGGCGCTGCGCTCGGCGGCGAGATGGTGACTACCACGGTGGAGGGGTTGGAGCGTTATGGCGTCAGCGTGCGCTATCCGCGCGAACTGCGGCAGGATCCTTATTCCATCGCCAGCCAGGTGCTGGTCCCGATCATGGGCGGCGCCATGATTCCGCTGGGACAAGTCGCTCGCGTCAGTCTGACGCAGGCGCCTCCCGCCATCCGCACCGAGAATGCGCTGCTGACCGCCTACATTTTTGTCGATATCCGCGATCGCGATATCGGCGGCTATGTCAGCGATGCGCAGAAGGCGGTGCGCGAGCAGGTGAAATTCCCACCTGGTTACTACGCCACCTGGAGCGGCCAGTTCGAATACATGGAGCGGGCCAAGGCCAAGCTGGCGGTCGTCGTGCCGCTCACGCTGCTGATCATCTTTCTGCTGCTCTACCTCAATTTCAAACGGCTGACCGAGACCCTCATCGTGATGCTGTCGGTGCCGTTCTCGCTGGTGGGCGGGGTGTGGCTGATGTGGCTGCTCGGTTACAACATGAGCGTGGCGGTGGCGGTGGGATTCATCGCGCTCGCGGGCGTTGCCGCAGAAACAGGCGTGGTCATGCTTATCTACCTCGATCATGCCTGGGCGGCGATCAAGGCCGAGCGCGCCACTGAAGGTGGCAAGCCTTCGCTGGCGGATCTGTATGCGGCGATCATGCAGGGTGCGGTGGAGCGCGTGCGGCCGAAAATGATGACGGTGGTGGCCATCATGGCCGGACTGCTGCCCATCATGTGGGGCAGTGGCACCGGCTCGGAAGTCATGCGTCGGATCGCCGCGCCCATGGTGGGGGGGATGATTTCATCGACCATCCTGACGCTGATCGTGATTCCGGCGATATACGCGCTGGTGAAGGAGTTCACCCTCCAGCGGGAGCAGCGGCATGCTTAGCCGCGCCATCGCACTCGCTGTTCTGATTGCGCTATCAGCAAGCAGTGACGCGGTATTGGCGCATGGCGATGAGCAGGGTGCCAAAAAGGGCGCTGTGGTGGTCAGCAAGGAACAACAGGTCTGGGGCATCGCAGGAGATGCAAGATCGGTAAAGCGCACCATCGAGATCAGGATGCTGGACGCCATGCGCTTCAGTCCCGACAGGATTGAAGTCCGGCAAGGCGAGACGATCCGGTTCGTGCTGAGCAACAAGGGCAAGTTGACGCATGAAATGGTCATCGGTACGAAAAAGACACTGGATGAGCACGCGGCACTGATGATGAAGTTCCCAACCATGGAGCATGACGAGCCCTGGATGACGCACGTCGGCCCGGGCAAGTCCGGAGAAATCATCTGGAATTTCAATCGCGCCGGCGAGTTCGAGTTTGCCTGTCTGATCGCCGGGCACTACCAGGCGGGAATGAAGGGCAACATCCGGGTAGTTTCCATCGGAATATAACGATAACAATACTTGTAGGAAAGGTTTATGTTGAATACAATAATATCCAATATGATCGCAATTGTGTTTTCCGGAATTATGGGTCTTGCCAGCGTGTCCTGTGCTCATGCTGCGGATGTCATGACCAGCGGCGAGGTGCGCAAGGTGGACAAGGCAGCCAAACGAATCACGCTGAAGCACGGCGACATCAAGAATCTGGGCATGCCGGGAATGACCATGACGTTCGGGGTCCAGGACCCGGCCATGCTCAATCAGTTGAAGGTGGGCGACAAAGTGAAATTCTTCGCCGAGGACTTGAAGGGCGTGATTACCGCGACCCGGATTGAAAGAGACAAGTGATGAATCATGCTGAACACAAGCACGACTCCAGCGAGGCTCGCCACTCGGCCATTGATCCGGTATGCGGCATGAGCGTGGATCCGGCCAAAGCCGCCGGGACGCATACTCATCTGGGCCGGCCCTATTATTTCTGCTCCACGCACTGCCTGACGAAGTTCAAGGCGGATCCGTCGGCCTATGTGAAGGAGGCGTCCCAGGACGACGGCAAGGGTGCCTGTTGCGGTGGCCATGGTGGTGCAGACGCACAGGCGGTTGATCCGATTTGCGGCATGACAGTGGATTCCGCGAAAGCCACCACCGACACGACCGAGATCTGGCAGGGCAAGGCCTATTACTTCTGCTGCTCAGGCTGCCGCGATACGTTCAGGACTGATCCGGCGAAGCACGCGAACAATCCGGCCAAGCCTTTCATGCCGATGAGCGTGCCGGTGGCCGCCTCCCGCCCCTTCCCCCGCGAGCGGGGGAGGGCTGGGGTAGGGGAAGTTGCCGACGCAAATGCCGGCGCGACCTACACCTGCCCCATGCATCCGGAAGTCATTCAGGTTGGTCCGGGGGCCTGTCCAAAATGCGGCATGCCGCTGGAGCCGCTGGTGGCAACTGCGGATGAGGGGCCCAATCCCGAACTCATCGACATGTCGCGCCGTTTCTGGATCGGACTCGCACTGACGCTGCCCGTTTTCGTGCTGGCCATGGCCGAGCATGTGCCAGGGATTTCCCTGCATGGCCTGGTCGATCCTGTTACGTCGGGCTGGATCCAGTTGCTGTTTTCGGCGCCGGTGGTGCTGTGGGCGGCCTGGCCCTTCTTCGTGCGCGGCTGGCAGTCGCTGGTTTCACGCAACCTCAACATGTATACGCTGATCGCCATTGGTACTGGCGTTTCATTCGCCTACAGCGTGGTGGCCTTGCTGGCACCTGGCGCGTTTCCGCCGGCATTCCGCGACATGCACGGGTCGGTAGGGCTGTATTTCGAGGCGGCGGCGGTGATTTCGGTGCTGGTCCTGCTCGGTGAAGTGCTGCAATTGCGCGCGCGCGCCAACACCGGTGGCGCGATCAGGGCGCTGCTCAAGTTGGCACCGCAGACGGCACTGCGGGTGCGGACTGATGGCGGCGACGAGGAGGTCCCGTTGGAGTCGGTTCAAAAAGGCGATCAATTGCGCGTACGTCCCGGCGAGAAAGTGCCGGTGGATGGTGTGCTGGTGGAAGGTCACTCCAGTGTGGATGAGTCGCTGGTCACCGGTGAACCTGTGCCGGTGGAGAAGCAAGTCGGGGCGGTCGTCACTGGCGGAACCTTGAATGGAACCGGGTCATTCGTGATGCGTGCCGAGCGGGTTGGCGCGGAAACGCTGCTCAACCAGATTGTCCATATGGTGGCCGAAGCGCAGCGCACCCGCGCGCCCATTCAGGCGCTGGCCGACAAGGTGTCAGGGCACTTCGTGCCGGCGGTGGTGGGTGTTGCCGTGGTGGCCTTCATCGTGTGGGCCATCCATGGCCCGGCTCCGGCCATGACCTACGCCCTGGTCAGCGCGGTATCGGTGCTGATTATCGCCTGTCCCTGCGCTTTGGGGCTGGCTACACCCATGTCCATCATGGTGGGCACCGGCCGCGGTGCGCAGGCCGGCGTGCTGATCCGCAATGCCGAAGCACTGGAGCGCCTTGAGAAAATTGATACCCTGGTGGTGGACAAGACCGGCACGCTGACAGAAGGCAGGCCAATCCTGATGTCAGTGGTCACTGTCTCGGATTACAAAGAAGAGAAGGCACTTCTGGTGGCGGCCAGCCTGGAGCGCGGGAGCGAACATCCTTTGGCTGCAGCCATTCTTGAGGGTGCCAAACGGCGCGGTGTCGCGCCCGCTGTGGTTACCGATTTCAAGGCAGTGACCGGCAAGGGTGTGCAAGCCATGCTGGTTGGTCAGCCGGTCGCACTGGGTAACGCGCAGCATGTCGGCGAACTGGCCACGGACGGAATACCGCAAATACTGCAGGACAAGGCCGATGCCTTGCGGCGCGATGGCGAGACCGTGGTTTTTCTGGTCGACGCTGGCCGGGTAGTGGCCTTGCTTGGTGTTGCCGATCCGGTCAAGGCATCAACCGCTGAAGCTCTGCGTGAACTGGCTGCCGAGGGCATACGCGTGGTCATGCTGACCGGGGATAATGAAATTACGGCCAGGGCGGTTGCTGCGCGGCTGGGAATTACCGATGTGCGTGCCGATGTCCTGCCGCAGGAGAAGGGCGCCGTGGTGAAAGCCCTGCGCGCCTCAGGGCATTCGGTGGCCATGGCCGGGGACGGCGTCAACGATGCGCCAGCCCTGGCTGAGGCCGAGGTCGGCATTGCCATGGGCACCGGCGCCGATGTGGCCATACAGAGTGCCGGCGTCACGCTGGTGCAGGGCGACCTGCGTGGTATTGTGCGGGCCCGTAAATTGAGCCGTGCCACCATGCGTAATATCCGCCAGAACCTGTTCCTTGCCTTTGTCTATAACGGTCTGGGCGTTCCCATCGCGGCCGGCGTGTTGTTCCCATTCACCGGGCTGTTGCTCAATCCGATGATCGCGGCAGCGGCGATGAGCTTGTCGTCGCTATCGGTGATTACCAATGCGCTGCGATTGCGGGCGGTGCGCATTTGAATGCATCCATAGCTGCCAGTCGATCAGGTTCAGCATGACCCCTATCATGATGGTACTTGATACCAATGTGGTGCTGGACTGGCTGCACTTTCGCGATCCCCGTGTGCAACGAATTGCTGATGCCATCGCGGCAGGCGCGGTAGTGCCGGTGACCGCGCTGGCCTGTCTGGAGGAGTTGCGCCGGGTGCTGGAGTATCCCCGCTTCGGACTGGATCCCGATGCCCGGGCGGAACTGTTCAATCGCTATCGCACGCAGGTATTGCTGGTCGAAGTATCGGACATCGTGTCACCGGAGCTGCCCAAGTGTCGCGATGGCGATGATCAGAAATTTCTGGAACTGGCCTGGCAGGCGCGCGCACATAGCCTGGTAACCAAGGACAAGGCCCTGCTCAAACTGACACGTCGTGTGGCCAGGCTGGGTCGCTTCGCAGTGTGTTTGCCCGAGGCCGTTGTGCTCAAGTCAATCTTCGCATAATCGGGCACGCGCGGGTGGGGAGGACTCGCCTCACCTTTTTGCGATCGCGCTATTTCTTCGACGTATCCTCAGTGCGTCGGTGGCGCTCGGCTTCGCTTTCGATTTCGGCGTCACTGGTACCGGGACTGAACAATGCGTGGACGGCCTTTGGAAAGACGGTTCCGGGCTTGGGTGCATTCAGGAAAAACGCCTCTACGTCGCCTATGCCCTTGAGGTTGATGATTCCGCGGGGTTCCAGTTCAAAGGTGTCCTTGAGCGCATCGTAGACCGGGCGTGTCACGTGAATACGGCCGGGAATCGCATTGACTTCCATGCGACTGGCGATATTCACGGTGGTTCCCCACAAGTCGTAACTGAACTTGCGCGTACCGATGACGCCGGCGACAACGGGACCGGTGTGGATGCCAATGCGGAACTGGAGTTCCTTTTGCTCGCGTATGTGCAGGTGCGTGCCCAGTTCCTGCATTTCGAGCGCAATTTTCGCGGCGACCATCACATGGTTCTTGATGGGATTGGGCACGCCCGTGGCCAGCATGTAGGCATCGCCGATGGTCTTGATTTTTTCCACGCCATACTGCTCACACAGCGCGTCGAAGGCGGAGAAGACGCGATTCAGCACCACCACCACAGCGGCCGGCGACATATGCGCTGACATATTGACGAAATTGACGATATCGACGAATACCACGGTGGTTTCCGGAATGCCGTCGGCAATAACCCGCTCTCCAGCCTGCAGACGCTTGACGATGGATTCGGGTAGCACGTTGCGCAACAGTCGTTCGGAACCCAACTGCGTCCTGATGACCAGTTCATACAGCTCGCCTTTGGCAATGACCGAAGACAACGTGCCCGCGATCCGTCGCATTACCGCCGCATGTTCTGCTTGAAAGGCGGAGTTGTTCTTGCAGGATAGAAACAGAAACCCGACTGATTTCCCCAAGGCTGCCAGCGGACAGACCAGGCAGGTGTGCATGCCTGCAGCCGCAATACCCGCAATGTGAGGCGAGTCACTGTAGTCGGGCAAGGACTTGCCAAGATCATTCAATGCAAGTGGCTCTCCAGACTCCAGGATCGAACGTAGCGGACTGGAATGGATGGCTTCGCTTTGAGCAGGCCTTTCCTGGTCATCCGATGTCGGATGTAGCCAGCGTCGAGTCAGGTTTTCACCACGATCATCAAACAGTGCGAAGTCAATGCGGTCATAGGGGATGATCTTGCGGCAGATTTCGTTGATCAGTCTGAATGTCTCGTCGAGCAGAATCTCCGGGTTGATGCGGTCAGTTATTTCCATCAGCCTGCGCAGGCCGATAAAGCGCTGTTCGATATCCTGTTCTAGCCCAGCCAGGGCGGGAATATCCGTAAAGTCTATGGGGTTTATGGTGCTCATGTCTCTTGTTATCAGGTCCAGTCTGTGGAATTCAAGACTCCAGGCGCCGGAGTGCTTCACTTCTGCCGACAATCCTGACACAACCTGCGCGCCGCGCAATAGGGAATTCGGGCAAATCTTTATGTCGGTCGCAGTCGACCGCAATCACTAATTGCAACATAACAATTGTGCGATAGGGCTGAAAAGGTCTAGCATATGCGCCAACGCGAACAGGGCCTGTGCAAATAGGCCCTGTCGTCGGTCAATTTGCATTGCGGGGCATGCTTCCCGCAATGCCCCCGAGTTGGGTTGCCTAGTTGTGTTGCTGCGTCGGCAATGCAGGTAGGCGGCTTTGAGAATGTGCTTGTTCTGCACCTAAAGGAGAATACGATGGCGCAAATTGCTGTGTTGGACGAACTCAAGGCTAATCGCAAGGGACGCGAACTCCCCGGTGGCCACATGGCCTGGAGAACCGATTTTATTGCCCGAAAGAAAGAAGATCCGGATGGTCCGGTCGCTTTTCTTGCCGAGAGTTCTCCCAAGCGAGTGCTGCGCACACACTATCACGAATGCGACCAGTTCCAGATTATCGCCTTGGGTGGTGGTACCCTGGCCAAGCACACGCTGGCGTTTGGCGGGATTCATTTTTCCCGCGCTTATACACCGTATGGACCCATCACCAATGGCGATCAGGGCATAGGCTTCATCACGCTGCGTGCAAAGCGCGACCCAGCCGGCGGCGCGATGTTCATCCCGGAAAAAGCCGAGACGCTAAAGAGTGTGAAGAATCGTACGCCGTGGCAGGTGACTGAAATGCCCACATTCAAGGCGCTGGCCGGTGGCGAGAGTTCTTCTGTGGTGCAATTCAAGGAAATGCAGGATGACCGTGGGCTCGCCGGTTATGCTGTCACGGTGAGTGCGAACACCAAGGTTGCCGCACCGGCACCGACTCAAGTGGGGCAGTACATCATCGTCACCAAGGGCAGCCTGCTGACCCAGGGCCAGGAAAAGAAAGGAATGGCCGTGATCTGGGTGGGGGGAGATGAAACGCCCTTCGAACTGCACGCCGGGGCGGAAGGCCTGGAAGTGGTTGTGCTGAACTTTCCGCGGGAAGAACTGACTCCTTCCAAGTCGGTGACTGCCAAGGCAAATGGTGAATTCAAGGCCTGGCAATGTGTACTGTGTGCAGTCGTCTATGACGAGGCTGCCGGCATGCCGGAGCACGGCATTCCCCCGGGAACGCGCTGGGCAGACGTACCGGAGAACTTCGGTTGCCCGGACTGTGATGCCAAGAAATCCGATTTCGAGTTGATCGAGTTCTAGGTTAAGTCTGATTTGATGCCTGAGGAGAGTTCCCTCGGGTTGCAATGACAAGGGCTGTTTCAGATTATTCTGAAACGGCCCTTGCAACATCTGGCGCAGGGAATTACAGGAGGAACGGTCATGCCTGAAGTGGTTGCGTTTGACGAGATCAAGGAAAGACGGACCCGGCGCGATATGCCCGATGGACACTTTTACAACACGCCGTTCATCGATCATTCGCAGGAGTATCCGCACGGCCCTAACGCATTCATGATCGAGAGCAGCGAAAACCGTATTCTGGATACGCACTTTCACGACGTTGACCAGTTCCAGATCGTGGTTGGGGGTGGCGGCACGCTTGGCCGTCATGTGCTTGCACCGCATGCAGTGCACTTTTCACGTGGCTTCACTCCGTATGGCCCCCTGGTGTCGGGGGCCGGCGCCGGAGTCTCCTACGTCACGTTACGTGCGCGCCAATGTCCGACCGGCGGCGCCCAGCGGTTGCCTGCCTTTCGCGAAAAACTCGAGAAAATGACTGGCCGGCAACCCTGGCAAGTGACCGGAGTACCGCAATTTTTGCAGCCATCAGTGGATGGCATCGCGATGAATGTCATCGATGGTTTAACAGATGATCGCGGCCTGGCTGGCTACGCGCTGTCCATGCAAGCCGGCACTCGCACTGTGAGCCCGGGGATGCACGGCGGCGATGGTCAGTACCTGGTGGTGCTCAAGGGATCCCTGATTCATGCGGGCGAAGAAAAGAAAGGCATTGCGATCATTTTCACCAAGCCACAAGAAGGACCGATGCCGATCATTGCCGGTCCACAGGGATTGCAGGGACTGATATTGAATTTTCCAAGGCCGATTGACCAGGCCAGCCTGACAAAGTCTTCCAGCCAGGGGAGTCCAACCGCAGCCCCTCACGACCAATTGTGGCAATGCGAATTGTGCGCATTTGCCTATGACGAGGCGACTGGGCTGCCGGAAGAAGGCATACCGCCCGGCACACCCTGGGAGGCCGTACCGCACGA
This sequence comes from Betaproteobacteria bacterium, assembly GCA_947479645.1. Classification (GTDB taxonomy): domain Bacteria; phylum Pseudomonadota; class Gammaproteobacteria; order Burkholderiales; family SG8-39; genus CAIYPG01. The sequence continues at coordinate 10,471 of CANKAJ010000050.1, forward strand.
CTGGGTATGTCCTGATTGTTCGGCAACAAAAGCGGACTTCAGTGCTGTTGAGCTCTAGTAGGAATTTTCGCCGTGGCGGATCAGCTGCCGCTTGCTGTTTGCAGTCATAGGCGGTCCAAGCCGATGTTAAACTCGATAGCTTCAGTTGCGGCCTCCCGGCAGGGGAGGCAGCTTGAGGGTTTATCCTCATATTGTCGTGAGCATTAAGGGAAAGAGTTATGGTTATTCAAACTATCGCAGTCATCGGTGCAGGCACCATGGGCAATGGTATTGCACAGGTTTGCGCAACCAGTGGTTACCCTGTAGTGATGGCGGATATCGCGCAGGCGCAGCTTGATCGCGGGCTGAAAACCATCAATGGCAGCCTGGATCGCATGTTGAACAAGGAAAAAATTTCCGCGGCCGACAAGGCTGCAGCGCTGGCTCGCATCAGCGCAACAACCGACATGCAAGCCATCAAGGATTGCGATCTGGTTATCGAGGCGGCAACCGAGAATATCGACCTGAAGCTGAAAATATTCGCCCAACTCGATGCAGTGGCGAAACCCTCTGCAATCATCGCTTCCAATACTTCTTCCATATCAATAACCCGGCTGGCAGCGGCCACCAAGCGCCCATCTCAGGTTATCGGCATGCACTTCTTCAACCCGGTGCCTGTAATGACATTGGTGGAAGTCATCGGCGGCCTGCAGACGTCGGAAGAAACCCGCGAGGCAGTCAAAGCGGCAGTGGCCCGGCTGGGCAAGGCGGCCGTCAATGTGCGTAATGCTCCAGGTTTCGTGGTGAACCGGCTGCTTTGCCCGATGTTGAACGAAGCCTGCTTTGTGTTTGGGGAAGGACTTGCTACGGCCAAGGAGATTGACGAGGCGATGAAGCTCGGTTGCAATCATCCCATAGGTCCGCTGGCCCTGTGCGACATGGTGGGGCTGGATGTAGTGCTCGCGGTGATGGACGTGCTCTACGATTCGTATAAGGATCCAAAGTATCGACCGGCGCCATTGTTGGTCGAGATGGTCGAGGCTGGCCACCTTGGACGCAAGGCAGGGCGTGGCTTTTATACCTATTCCTGACGGCCCTAACAGAGTCTTCGTCATTGTCCTGAGGCAAGGATTGAAGTGGGGAGTCGTCCCTTTTTTGCCGCTTTTTGAAATGAGTGATTCAACATGCACAAGATGTTCAGAGTGAGTAGTGCCATGGGTGCGGCCGGGTTTGTGCTCGGGCTGGTGGTGACACTTTGCCTTGCGACCGGCGCCATTGCAGAAGAAGAAGTAAAGATCACGGAAGAAACACCTTACGTGCAATCGCCCAAAATCGTTGTCGATACCATGCTGAGAATGGGTGCTATCAACGCCAATGATTTTCTGATTGATCTGGGATCGGGCGATGGTCGCATCGTGATCAATGCGGCAAAGGAGCGCAAGGCGCGTGGTTTTGGCGTGGATTACGATCCCAGGCTGGTCAAGCTGGCTAATGAAAATGCGCGCAAGGCCGGCGTTTCCGACCGGGCCAGTTTTTTCGAGCAGAATATATTCCAGACAGACCTGGGGGCCGCCACGGTCGTCACCATGTATCTGCTGCCGGAGTACAACCTGGCATTGCAACCGCGCCTGCTGGCGTTGCGCCCAGGAACCCGCATTGTTTCTCACGACTATGGCATAGGCGACTGGAAACCGGATGCATCCGAAAAAATCTCGGTTCCCGAAAAGCGGGTGGGGATAGAAAAAGCCAGCACAATATTGTTCTGGATCGTGCCGGCCAAAATAGGCGGGCACTGGAGATCAAGCATACTCACCGCCTCAGGGGCGACAGAAATCGAATTCAATTTGCGCCAGTCGTTTCAGAACTTCGAGGGGACGGCAACCGTACATGGCCGCGAAGTACCGATTGAGCGGCCGTTTCTCAAGGCGGGATATTTGTCATTTCGCGTCACTGATGGAGAGGAGACCCTGGTCTTTCAGGGCAACGTTTCCAACAGCCGTATTGCCGGCAAGCTGATTCGTGGCGGTGAAACGCTGCGCTGGCGCGCGCTCAGGACCGAGGAGCAGAAGGGCTAGCTTTTTTTGGCGAGTGTCGTTTTTTTGCGGGTGGCTTTGGCGCTGCGATCAGGATCTGCCCAGGCGGGACTGCGTTTTTCCAGGAAGGACAGCACGCCTTCACGCGCTTCATCGGTCGTGCGGGCCGCGACTGCCCGCTTCAGGGTTGTTGCCAACAGTTTTTCGCCTGCGGGTGCATGCGTGACAGTGCGAATCAGATCCTTGGCGGCAGCAATAGCTCCTGGCCCACCCTTGAGTAGTTCCCCGAGCAAGTCCTCAATCTTTTTATCCAGTTCCGCGGATGGCGCAATGTCCTGGACCATGCCGATCCGATATGCTTCGGCCGCGCTGAATGCTTCACCCGAGAGCACATAACGCCTGGCGTTTCTTTCGCCAATGGCATTGACGATATAGGGCATTACCAGCGCTGGTACCAGTCCCAGTCTGACGCCGGCAATCCGGAACACGGCCTCGTGGGTGGAAACGGCGATATCGCACGCAACAACCAGACCAATGCCGCCACCCATTGCTGCGCCATGCACGCGGCAAACGGTCGGTTTTGACAGTGTGTCCAGCTTTTGCAGCAGACGGGCATAGTTCAGCGCGTCATTGCGAATGGCACGTGCACTCCGGTTGGCGGTTGCGCGCATCTCATTGACATCAATGCCGGCACAGAACACGGTGCCGCGGCCGGCCAGCATAACGGCCCGGACTGAAATATCGCGATCGACCGCGTCAAGTGCGGCATGCAGTTCAGTAACCACGACATCTGTAATGGCATTTCGCATCTCAGGCCGGTTCAACCAGATGATGGCGATACCGTGATGCATTTCGAGGTCCAGCGTCTGGAATTTCATGCTTTATGGTCTTCTATCAATATGATCGCCTGATGCTCCACATTGGCGGGCATGGCCATTATCTGCGAAAATACCCCTTGATCGGTACTCGAACGGGTGCTGGTCTTCGAGGTTTCCGGCACGCTGGCGGACCGCAAATTATCCCTTTGGAACAGACCATGACCACGCTGAGTAATGTGGCTGCGCGCAGGCCGCCCAGCGATCCTTCGCCGCGATATGTACATGAACACGCAATTGAACACGCGACAATCAAGGATGTCGCACCAGGCGTGCATTGGGTGCGCATGCCCTTGCCAATGCCGTCACTGGACCACATCAACCTGTGGGTGCTTGATGATGGCGATGATTATGTGATCGTCGATACCGGGTTTTACACCGAGAACACCCTGGAGAATTGGGAGACGATATTTTCGGGGCCCCTGTCCGGTCGGCGCGCCAATCGACTCATCTGCACGCATTTCCACAATGACCACGCCAGTTGTGCCGGCTGGATCATGAAGCGGCACGGATGTGAACTGTTCATGACTCAGGGAGAGTTTCTGTCCGCGAGTACTACCTACGGTAGTACCTCCCTGGACCGGCGTGAGCAGTCGATGGAAGTGTTACGCACTAATGGACTGGACCCGCGTATTGCTGCAGTCGCACTGGATTTTCGTTCCCGTTTCAGCGCGCAGGGGGTGGAATTTCCGCAGTCCTATAACCGTTTGTTTGCGGATAGTGAAGTGAGGATCGGAGGACGCACATGGAGTTTGATCATTGGCTACGGTCACTCTCCTGAGCATGCCTCGCTTTATTGTGCCGAACTGGGTGTACTGATTGCCGGCGACATGGTACTGCCTCGCATTACGACCAATGTCAGCGTGCAAGCCGCCGAGCCCAATAGCAACCCTTTGCAGTGGTTTATTGACTCGATCAAGCGGCATGCCAAGCTGCCTGCAGACACGCTGGTGCTGCCTTCACACGGACTGCCATTTCATGGCCTGCGCGATCGTGTCGCCTATCTGCGCCGCCATCATCGCAAGCACCTGAAGGAAGTGGCAGCAGCCTGCGAAATAGTGCCAAAGACGGCTGCCGACATCTTGCCGTTGCTGTTCCGGCGAAAATTGAGCGAGTGGGAGACGCGCATTGCCATGGGCGAGGCCATGGCGCATCTGCATATGCTTTACTACGAAGGCAGTCTCAAGCGCATTCGCGATAACGAAGGGGTTATCCGATATATCAAAGCCTGAGTGGGCCTCAGGCAGGACGTGCCCCGTGTGTCAGTTGGGCCGTTCTTTTCGCGCCAGTTTCACCAATTGATCGAGCACCTGTGCAAGCTGACGGGTGCCCCCGGCGAGACGCGCCGATGTCTGAAACTTGCCGTCCACGATGATTGAGGGTACGCCGCGCACGTCGTAAGTCTTCATCAGTTCCCGTGAACGGTTCAGGCGATCCTTCACCTCGTCCGAGTTGTATGCGGCCAGGAATTTCTGACGGTCCAATCCGTTGCGGACGATCCAGTCCAGCATGACCTTCTCGTCATTCAGCTTCATACCGTCAAAGTGAAAGTTGTCATAGACCGGCCAGTGCAGCCGGTTGAGTTCGCCGACCAATTCCAGACTGTAGAACAACTTGGCAAACGGTTCCCAGTTCTCGGATGAAAGTGCCGGCACACGGCGCAGTACAACATCGTCCGGTGCCTGGAACATCCATCGCGAAAAGTACGGCTGAAATTCATAACAGATCGGACAGCCGTAATAAAAAAACTCGATGACTTCAATGCGTGATCCGGTCGTGACCGGGCGTGGAGGACTGAGTCGCGTGTACTCCCTGCCAGCTTGAATCTGCTGCGCCTGCGCATAGGTGGCAGGGCTTGAAAGTATCAGCGCTGCGACCCACAGGCTGAAGAATGTCCGCAGCACGGTGCGGAGCATCAATGAAAGTGGGTGCTTCACGCGACTGTTTATTTTTTCGGTAATTTCTTGATCGTATCACCGATAACGCGATCGACTGCCTTTAACAGGTCCTGCCGATCTGGAATGGACGTTGCGGACATTACATAGCGCCCTTGCACTGCGAGTGCGGGTACTCCGTCTATGCGGTAGGCCTGCGTCATTTGCAGGGCGCGCTTGAGCTTGGTCTCAACGGTGAATGAACGGTATGCGGCCTTGTATTTCTCGGCATCAACACCGTGTTTGGTGAGCCAGCCCGTCATTGCCGATTCATCAGTGATGCGCAGATTATCCTTGTGAATCGCGTCAAACAAGGCACGGTGCACCCGGTCTTCCTCGTTGATTGCCTCAAGCGAATAGAACACGCGCGCTGCCACGCCCCATTGTTCATTAAAGATTGCGGGAACGCGCTTGAAGACGACTTCCTTGGAGAGCTTTTTGATCCACGGCTCAAGCACGGGCTCCAAGGCATAGCAGTGTGGGCATCCATACCAGAAAAACTCGATCACTTCGACTTTGCCCGAGGATTCGGTTGCTTGCGGCGGGTTCAATTCAGTGTACGGGCTACCCTTGGCTGGTGCCTGGGCCAATGCGGAGAGCGCCAGCGTGACGGAAAAAAGCAGGCCGGACAAGAGTCCTGCGGCACGAAGAATGGATGTTGACATCAGAAACTCCTTGTATTCATTGGATTGGCTTTACTTTGACCAGCGATCCTTCAATTCCGTTCTGTGCCAATTGCGTGCGCACCCGGTTAATTTCTTCAACAGTCGATAGCGGTCCCAGTCGAACCCTGTACCAGGTTCCTTTTTCCGGCACATTGGTTGGTTCAACACTGGCCTCCAGCCCCAGCAAGGCTAGTTTAGCCTTCTGGTTGTCTGCATCAGCCGGATTCTGAAACGCGCCTGCCTGGATGAAATAAATCTCATTTGGTGTCTGAGCGGCGGCATCCTTGTCGCTCTTGTCCTTTGTCGCTTGCTGTTTTGCGGCATCCTTCAATTGCTTGTCGGTTACCGGTTCTTCCTGCCCCGGCAGGATGCGATAGAAGTCAAAACGCGGCTTCCCGTCTTCGCCCTTACCCTTGGCATCCAGAGCGCCGGACTTGGCGGGTGCAACGCCCTTGTTGACAAAGGGGACTGGCGACTTGAAGAAGTAAATGGCAATGACTGCTGCGACAGTAACGCCCAGCAGAAAGCCAACAAACAGTCCCAGCAGCAGACCACTGCCCTTGGAACGGGGCGCCTGACGCGGTTTATAGTCGGTTGTCATTTCTCTGGGTGTCCGATTCAAAATAAGCAGGGGATTGCGGTACGCTGCCCCTTACATCTTCTCCGGTGCGCTGACGCCCATTAGTCTCAGGCCATTCGCAAGCACCTGCCGAGTGGCAATAATCAGTACCAGTCGCGCCAATTTCACCGGTGTTTCGGCGACCAAGACGCGTTCAGCATTATAGTAACTGTGAAACTCCCCTGCCAGTTCACGCAGATAAAACGCCACCTGATGCGGGGCCAGTTCACGTGATGCAACGTCCAGAATCTCCGGAAACTCGCCCAGTTTTTGCAGCAGTAACAATTCGCGGGCGCTGAGTAGTGATGACAGATCGATTTGACTAAAGTCCCCCGCCAATTGCTCTTCGCCCGGTGACTGGGCGCGCCATTGTTCCAGCACCGAACAGATGCGCGCATGCGCGTATTGCACATAATAGACCGGGTTGTCCTCCGACTGGGATTTGGCCAGATCCACGTCAAAGGTGAATTCACTGTCGGCCTTGCGCGACACCAGAAAGAATCGCGTAGCATCGCGCCCCGCGTCTTCGATGAGATCGCGCAGGGTGACGTAGGAACCGGCGCGTTTGCTGATGCGCACTTCCTCGCCACCCTTCATGACAGTGACCATCTTGTGCAGAACATAGTCCGGATAGCCCACAGGCACATTTCTGCCAACAGCCTGCAGGCCAGCCCGAACGCGGGTGATGGTGCTGTGATGGTCGGAGCCCTGTACGTTAACGGCGCGGCGAAAACCACGCTCCCATTTGGTGACGTGATAGGCGACATCGGGCACGAAATAGGTATAACTGCCATCTGACTTGCGCATGACGCGGTCTTTGTCGTCGCCATAGTCGGTGGTTTTCAACCAGAGCGCGCCGTCTTTTTCGTAGGTTTTTCCGGCATTGACCATGGCGCCCACGGCTTGTTCAACGCGTCCTTCGCTGTACAGAGAAGACTCAAGATAGTAGTTGTCGAATTTCACGCTGAATGCCTGCAGATCGGCATCCTGTTCTCGGCGCAGGTAAGCTACGGCAAAGCGCCTTATGGAATCAATATCTTCGGGATTGCCGCTGGCAGTCACCGCAACAACTAGCCCTCCGCCAACGGTCTTGCCGGCCAGATAATCCGTGGCGATGTCACGTATATATTCACCACGATAGCCATTGGCAGGCCATTGTGCGGAGTCAGGCTCCAGCCCTTTGGCCCGGGCTTGCACTGACAGAGCCAGATTTTCAATCTGGGCGCCTGCATCGTTGTAATAGAACTCGCGAGTAACACGAAAGCTCTGCGATTCGAGCAAGGCCGAGATTGCATCGCCCAATGCCGCCTGCCTGCCATGCCCGACATGGAGGGGGCCGGTGGGATTGGCTGACACAAACTCCACGACCACGGACTGGTCCTGGCCGCGCACAGACTGGCCGAACTGTTCGCGCGCAGCGAGTATGGTGCGCACGATGTGTTGCTTGGCCATAGGTTTGACCCGCAGATTGATGAAACCTGCCCCGGCGATTTCAGCCCGCTCCAGCCAGTCGGAGGTGGGCAATGCGGCAATCAGGTCTGTGGCAATCTCGCGTGGGTTGCGTTTGAGCAACTTTCCAAGTTGCATAGCGACCGGACAGGAAAAATCTCCGTGCTGAGCCTGCTTGGGGCGTTCAAGGGTAACCAGCGATGCCGGATGCTGGGGGGAGACCTTTGCCAGCGCATGCGCAAGCAACTCGGTAAGGTGGGACTTGATCTCGGTGGACATGATTGGGCTGCGCTGAATGAGCGCGGGAGCAAATAGGACTGCTCCCGGTCGGAAATGGACATGTATTATACCGTTACGCCCGCAGACTTTTTCGCGGTCTTTCCGTTCTTTTGGAGTCAATGACTAAACGAAGGAAAATTTCCTTCGGGCGCCCCCCTTGTGTCCTGAATCTTCGGAGCCCTACGTCAGGGGCCTTGGCGGCGTTACCGTATTGACCTGTTAGAACTCGGTCGGGTCAATGTCGAAATGCCAGCGCACTCCTTTTGCAGGCAAGCCATACATGGACGAGTTCCATGCGCGCAGAAAATTCTGAAGGCGTGGGCGTGATGGGGATTGCATGACCACCTGAACTCGCTCCATTCTGGCCAGACGGGGTAGAGCCATGGGCACTGGTTGGAACACGGTAACGTCGTCCTGATTTTCCGGGGCGATTGCAAGCGCATTTTGCAGAAAAGCGAGTGCGTGCTCCTGGGTCTCGGACTCGGCGCGCAACGCCGCTTCAAATACAAATGGAGGAAAGTCGGCCTGGCGGCGTTCTTTGAGTACGCTTTGTGCAAATCCTGCGTAATCGTGGCTTGCCAGCGCCTGATAAAGCGGATGGCCAGGGAAACGGGTCTGAACCCACACTTCACCGGGCAGACTGGCCCGACCGGCGCGACCTGCGACTTGCTCCAATTGCGCAAACAATCTTTCACTGGCGCGATAATCGGCGGCAAACAGTCCGGCGTCGGCGTTAAGTACGGCGACAAGCGTCAGATTCTCAAAATGATGTCCCTTGCTAAGAATCTGGGTGCCGATCAGGATGTCGGCACGACCCTGATGCACTTCATCCAGCATTGCTTCCAGACTGCCGCGACTGCGTGTGCTGTCGGCATCGATACGCAACAGGCGCGCACCCGGAAATCGTTCGGCAAGCGACGACTCCAGGCGTTGCGTCCCTCTTCCCAGTGGCTGAAGGTCAACGTTGCCGCATTGTGGGCAATGACGCGGTACGTTTTCCGCATGTCCGCAATGATGGCAGCGCAGTCGCTTCTCGGCCAGATGTACGACCAGGTGCGCGGAGCAATCCGGACAACTGGAGATCCAGGCGCAAGCGGGACATGACAATACCGGCGCATAGCCGCGCCGGTTTAGGAATACCAGAGTTTGTTCGCCGCGGGTCAGCCGTGTCGCAATGGCTTCTGCAATTGGGGCGCACAGCCCATGCTTGGGCGCATGCTGGCGGGTATCGATGAGTCGGACAGCAGGAAGTTTTGCTTCAGCATGTGCGCGTATCGATAGCCGGTGCAGTCGATAGCGCTGAGTGAGGGCGTGCTGATAACTTTCAAGTGAAGGCGTCGCGGAAACAAGCAGAATGGGAATTCCGGCCGTGCTGGCCCGGTATATGGCGATATCGCGTGCGTTGTAACGCAGTCCATCCTGTTGCTTGAATGATGCATCCTGCTCCTCGTCGACAACCACAAGCCCGGGATTGGCCAACGGGACGAATGCGGCAAGTCGTGTTCCCACAACGATATCAGCACGGCCACGTTGGGCATCCAGCCATCCCCTGGTTCGCTCATTCTCTGACATGGCGCTGTGCTGGATGGCGATGCGGGCTCCTGGAAAGCGCGTGGTAAAGGCGGTCTGCAAGGCCGGTGTGAGCGCAATTTCCGGTATGAGTACCAGCACCTGCCTGCCGGACGCCAGTGTTTGGGCGATCAAGTGAAGGTAAATCTCCGTTTTGCCGCTGCCGGTAATGCCGAACAACAGGTGGACGGCAAATTTGCCTGAGGTTTCTCTAATGGCGTTGATAACCGTTGTTTGCTCCAACGTGAGCGGATGCGAGGCAATGAATCCGGAGTCGGATCGCGGTGGCTCGTCAATGATGACATCGCCTGCCTTTACCAATTCGCGAAGCAACGCGCGCACGCGTGGTTCCAGCGCCGCATGGGCGACTTCACTGATGTTGGCATTGGCGAGTTGCGCGACCAACGCTCGTTTTTGCAGGGCACGCTCGGGGAGCATAGCCAGAATTTCTGTGGCGGGACGGGCCAGTCGGAAGCGTTGTTCCGGCGCGGGCAATGGCCGGTCGGTTCTCAGTCGTGGCGGTAGGCAAGACAGCATGACTTCGCCAATCGGCTTCTGGTAATAGTTGGCGCAGAATTGCGCCAGTGCAAGCCACTCTGGCGACAAAGTCGGCATGTCGCGCAAAATGCGAATAATCGGCTTCAACTTGTCCCGGGTGATGCTGGATTCCTCGCAGACCTCAACAATGATTCCGATGACCTGTCGTTCTGTACGATTACCGCTGCTTTTATTACGACCAAACGGAACGATGACACGGGCGCCGATGTCATCATGGGTAACATGTTCGGCGTGATAGTCGAACAAGAACGGGACAGGAACATCAAGAGCAACGCGCGCAATGCTCACGCTTCAAGTCCAAAGAGACGATTTCTCATGTGGTTTTGGAGTTATGACAGATAACTACTTGGCTTGAATGGGGATTTCGGACTTTTTCACAGATTCTGTGGATAAATCTGTGCATATCATTGTCACATCACTGTAACTCGTGTTGCCATAAGGGAATTTTCCTCGTGCCTCAATTGGCAGCAAACAAAATAGTCTTATATTATCAATGGTTTAAATATTCCCTAGAGGGAGCCTCTTGGAAGTCCGCGCCAAATAAGGGGAAACGGGGGTGCTGTGCATAAGTGCCAAAACAAAGCCTGCACGACTTATGTCGCAATCAACGATATTTGATGCAACGCAAAACTTGTCACTGCAATAGTTATTGCGCAGTTTGTGTGTCCTGATGATATGCAGGACTGTATGAATGCACTGCATCAACCAAGGTAGCGACCGCATCCGGCGGCGTGAATTGAGAGATGCCATGGCCGAGATTGAATATGTGTCCGCTCCCTTGCCCAAAGTCGGCTAACACGCGTGCGACTTCACTTCGAATTGCCTCTGATGAGGCAAACAAAGTCATTGGGTCAAGATTGCCCTGCAGAGCAACGCGATTATCAGTGCGTTTGCGGGCTTCGCCAAGGCTGGTCGTCCAATCGAGCCCGATGCAATCGCAGCCAATGGCAGCGATCGCCTCAAGCCAGAGCCCGCCACCCTTGGTGAATACAATGTTCGGAATCCGCACGCCATTGTGCTCGCGTTTCAATTGCGAGATCACCTGGGCAGTGTAGTCCAGAGAGAATTCCCGAAATGCGGCATGCGACAGATTGCCTCCCCAGGTGTCGAAGATCATGACCGCCTGCGCACCTGCTTCGATCTGGGCATTGAGATAATCTGCAACAGCGCGCGCATTGACTTGGAGGATTCGATGCAATAAGGCCGGTTCGCTGTAGAGCATGGTCTTGATCGTTCGAAAGTCGTCGCTTCCGCCGCCCTCAACCATGTAACACGCCAGCGTATAGGGACTGCCCGAAAAACCGATCAACGGAACCCTGCCTCCCAGTGCACGACGGATTTCACTGACTGCGTCGAGTACATACTTCAGCTCCTTGCCCGGATCGGGAGCGCAGAGTTTGGCGATGGCGCCTGCATCTCGCAAGGGCCGTTCGAAGCGCGGGCCCTCTCCCTCGGCAAAATACAAGCCCAACCCCATGGCATCGGGCACGGTAAGAATGTCGGAGAACAGAATGGCCGCATCAAGTTTGAATCGATCAAGAGGTTGCAACGTCACCTCAGTTGCAAGCGCCGGAGATTTCGCCAGCGCCAGAAAACTCCCCGCTTTGGCGCGCGTTTGCTTGTATTCAGCAAGATAGCGTCCGGCCTGACGCATCAGCCAGACAGGTGTGTATGGCGTTGGTTCTCGGAGTAATGCTCGCAGGAAAGTGTCATTTACAAGTGGAGTCATATTTTTTGTGCTCGCATGCCTGGATTCAAGGCTTTAGCAGTTTTTGAGTGATGAAATCCCACTCTCTCGGATCAATGGGAGTGATGGACAGCCGATTGCCCCGTTGCAGAATACGCATATTCTCCAGCTGCGGGTGCTTCCTAAGCTCGGTCAGGCTGACGAGTGATGTTTTTCTGATCAGCTTCACGTCGACATGAAACCATCGAGGCGCCTCATTGCTGGCCGACGGGTCATGGTACTTGCTTTTTTTGTCAAACTGCGTGGCGTCCGGATAGGCGGTTGTAGCAACCTCGGCAATGCCTGCGATGCCTGGTTCCGGGCAACTTGAATGATAGAAAAACACCTTGTCGCCAACGCGCATCTGGTCACGCATGAAGTTGCGTGCCTGATAATTGCGCACACCCACCCAGGGCGTGCTTTGCCGGGGGGCCTTCACGAGATCATCGATGCCGAACTCGTTGGGTTCAGATTTCATCAGCCAGTGCTTCATGGGCTTCCGCGAGTGTCTTGATCTTGCTGCATGGTAAAAATACGAAACGCAGGCATCGCCTGCGTTTCGTATTGCGAATTGGCGTCCCCCGCTGGCGCTGCTAGGCCCTGATCCTGAACCAAAACACGGTTCAAGGTGGTCGCTTTCCGGTCACATCAGGTACATCCGGCACGTTCTGTGAACGGGGATGCGCACAACAGTGACACATAGGGCCGCAACCTGGGTACGCAACGTTGGTTCAAGAATCTCCGAACCTTGGCAAACACCGCAGGGGACATTTATTGAGGCGATCTGCCTGAAAGTCCTGGTCCCGGATTACTGGACTTCAGAGCAGCCGTTCCTGTGGAACGAGTGCTTCATCAAGCAACGCCTGCATTGAAATCATTCTACGCTTGAGCGCTTCCATGTCAAAGCCATTCCCGGCTGACTGGCCGTTGCGCTCAGACAGGAGTTCGTAGGCGATATTCAGTGCTGCCATCACGGCGATACGCTCGGCACTCGCGACTTTTCCGGTCGCCTTGATCTCATTCATCTTGCCATCAAGATAAGAAACGGCAGCGACGAGTCCTTCTCGCTCATGCTCGGCGCATGCGACTTTATAATTGCGGCCCATGATGGCCACGTCAAGCGTCTTTTGCTTGGGATTTACCATGATGACTTCAAACGGGGTGCGACTTGCCGCATTGCTGAATGCTCCAGCACAGGTGATTACTCGGGAATCCGCTGCAACAGACCTTCGAGGCGATCGCGTGCGCCATCAATTTTCTCGGAGAGTTTTTTGCGCAGCGATTCGACGTCGGCGAGTTGCTGACGCAACTCCCGATTTTCATCGCGTAAGGTGCGGCACAGCTGTGTGGCCAGGCGAATTTTGTCTTCGAGGGCGGAAATTTCTGCGTCCATGAAGCACTATAGTTTGGAAAATCCTGTTGCGTCAAGGTGTAAGAGGTTACTTTCAATGTAAATTCGTAAAGATGAGCAAAATTGGTAAAGGAATATAATGCCTTCGCTCGTTCCAGGTGCCCCGTGCATTTTTGTGCCGGGGTGAAACGGGAAACAGGTGAAAGCGGAAAGTGTCAGGGCTCAGTGGCGCCAAGTTGCATGCGTCCGGACTCTTCCCGTTCATTCCTGTGCTGCCCCCGCAACGGTAAGTGTGTGCGGACGCGTCATTCGGATGCCGACTTTCTGCTCGGCCAAGCCACTGTGAACTTTTTGCTCATGGGAAGGCGACGCGTCTGAATCCACAAGCCCGGAGACCGGCCTGAACGATTTACGGCACACCGCGGATGGGCGGTATGGCTCTGCTTAATGATGAGTCGTCCCTACTTTCCCGGTTTGCCTTTTTGATCATGCCGTTTTCAGATCCGCGGGGATGCGGGCTGGGGGAGAAATTTTGTCTAGTTGCCAGAAGATATCTGCTTTTGCGTTCGCTTTTTTTGCTCTGAGTCAGGTTTATGCTGCCGATGATGCGGTAGTAGTCACCGCAACACGATTTCCGGAACGGTCGCTGGATGTGCCGATTGGCATGACCGTCATCAGGGCAGATCGCATTGCCAATAGTGCCGCCGCAACCTTGCCTGAACTGCTTTCGCAGGAAGCAGGTATCGTGTCCCGCGATAATACCGGCAGTCCGGATCGCCAAATTGATATGCGTGGTTTTGGCATGACGGGAGACCAGAACACCCTGGTGCTGCTCAACGGACAGAGACTCAATGAAATTGAACTGACCACCATACGATGGTCAACCATTCCGCTGGACAGCATTGATCGCATCGAGATACTGCGTGGCGCTGGCTCAGTGCTCTATGGTGGCGGCGCCACTGGCGGCACCATCAACATCCTTACCAAGGAACCTGTCAGCGGTACTCAAGAGGCCACGCTGGGTGGTGCAATGGGTACCCTGGGGACCCGCGAGCGTCACGGTGGAATATCCAGAACCGGGGACGGCCTGGGGTTTTCACTGAATTTCAACGATTACGTCTCGGATAACTATCGAGCCAACAATCGTGTCGATCAACAGACCATCGGCGGAGCGCTGCGATTAACTGGAGAAAAGGGCCATCTCCTGTTTCGGTTTGGGCTGGACAACCAAAACCTCCGATTGCCTGGCGAACGCACTGCCGCTGAACTGGCAAGTGATCCCCGTGGGACGCGCCGACCCGCCGATTTTGCAGGAAGAGATGGCGCCCAGGCGAGTCTTGGTGGCAGCATGGATGTCGGATTTGGCGAGTTTGCCGTGGAACTCGGGCATCGCGATAGCGCCCGCACATCCTTTCTCAAGGACTACACCTTCGGATTTTTCAATACCTACACCGACACGCGGGTTGGAGTTTGGTCCCTGACACCACGATTGAAGATTCCATTTCAGGCATTCGGATTGGCGCATAGCGTGGTGCTGGGCGTTGATCTGGATGATTGGAAGTACGATTCCCGCCGTGCTGCGGGATTGGAGGCGCTGAGCAATCCCGCAGCACGAGTGCTTGCGACTCAGAAAAACCAGGCGTTTTATGCGCAACTCCAGACCGCAATCGGGGATCGCTCCAAGCTTACGCTGGGCATGCGTCAGCATCGCGTGAGCATGACCGCGGTGGATCGGGTCAATCCTGCCGCTTATGCGCAGGGAGTTAAGACCAGTTCCCCGCGTGCCTGGGAAATCGGCCTGCGCCATCAATTGACTTCCGCTACGGCGATTTACGGGCGCGTCGGCGAAAGTTTTCGTGTCGCGACTGTGGACGAAGGCTACAGTCAGTTTGGCGGACCGCTGTTTGATGCAATTGTGACTTTGCTGGAGCCGCAGACTTCCCGGGACAGGGAACTGGGTGTCGAGTATCGCGCCGGGGACTTGCGTGCCCGGGCCAGTACCTTCTCCATGCGGCTGCAAAATGAAATTCAATACTTTGCCCCCACATTTTCCAATATCAACCTGCCGCCAACTCGCCGTCAGGGCCTGGAGTTTGATCTGGCATGGGAAGCCAGTTCAGCTGTATCGCTATTCGGCAATATGTCTGTCACTGAAGCAAAGTTTCGTGATGGCCTGATCGGTGGTGTGGACGTCAGTGGCAAGACCATTCCGCTGGTGCCACGCCATACTGCCAACGCGGGATTCTCCTGGCGTATCAGCGAGGGAATGCGGTTGAACGGTGTTGCACGCCATGTCGGGAAAGCCTACTACGACAATGACCAGACCAATACATTCCCGTCACAGATGCCCGCCTACAACCTGCTTGACCTGAAATTGACGCGTCAATGGCGGGATTGGGCGATTTCCTTGGCGGCCAACAACATCCTCGACAAGCAGTACTACAGTTATGCGATCCGCAATGGCGCAGGCACATCGTTTAATGCCTATCCCCAGACGGGACGAATGTTTGTGGCCAGTCTTGAGTTCAAGTTGCGCTGACCCGGGCATGAAATGAAGTCGGGAGGAAAATACGCCGGATTCCGGCATGCAGCCTGTCAGGGCATCAAGGTTTTCTGTTAAGGTGCGCGCCATGTTTACCGGTCCCGTCGATCGCATCGATTTATCGTCAGTCAGGCGCATTCTGGTGGTCAAGCTGCGCCATCACGGCGACGTACTGCTGGCGTCACCCGTATTTTCGGTGCTCAAGGCGCATGCGCCGCATGTCGAAATTGATGCCCTCGTTTATGCTGACACGCGCGACATGCTGACTTTGCATCCGGCCATTACCGAGGTGCTGTGCATAGATCGGCAGTGGAAAACGCAGGGAACTAGCCAGAGGCTGAGTGCCGAATGGAGCCTGTTCTCACGTCTGAAGTCCGGGCGGTACGATCTTCTCATTCACCTTACCGAGCACCCCCGTGGTGCGTGGCTGGCCCGGGCGCTGGGCTGTCGTTACGCGGTTGCGCCTGATTATCGTGATAAGCCGACCTTCTGGCGCAAGAGCTTTACGCACCGCTATTCCCTGCCGCTGAATCCAAGGCGCCATACGGTCGAGTCAAACCTGGATGCGCTGCGCCGCATTGGCGTACAGCCCGCGATCGAAGAAAGACGCGTGCAACTGGTTAGTGGCGGGTCAGCCGATTCCGAAATTCGCGAAATCCTTGCAACGAACGGCCTTGCAGAAAAGTCCTTTATTCATATCCATCCCACTTCGCGCTGGCAGTTCAAATGCTGGCCAGCCGAACTGACGGGCCAGTTGATTGACATCCTGGCGGGACGAGGCGAGCGCATTGTGCTGACTGCCGCTCCGTCAGAAGCGGAACGCGACATGGTGCAGTCAATTTTGCGGCATTCGCGACATGCCGTGATCGATTTAACGGGTAAGTTGTCGCTCAAATCACTCGCCGCACTCTCGGCCAGGGCAAAACTCTTCATTGGTGTTGACTCGGCACCCATGCACATCGCGGCGGCCATGGATACGCCGGTGGTGGCCTTGTTTGGGCCCAGCGGCGAGACGCAATGGGGTCCCTGGCAGGTCATGCACCGGATCGTCAGTTCGGATCAGCATCCCTGTCGGCCTTGTGGCAATGATGGCTGTGGAGGCGGCAAGATCAGTGACTGCCTGGTTCAGTTGCCGCTGGCCCGTGTGATGCAGGCAGTGGACGAACTGCTTGCCTTGCGCAGCTGAAACGGGGTGATGAGGTGACGTTGTGAAGATTGCGCTGATCCGCCAGCGCTATAACGCTTTTGGCGGCGCAGAACGTTTTGTCGAGCGCACGCTCGCGGCCCTTGCAACGGAGAGCGAAGTGTCGCTCACATTGCTGGCACGCCGATGGCAGGGCGAGAGCGCGACGGCTGCAGTGCAGCGCTGCGATCCGTTCTACATTGGCAGGACATGGCGGGATTGGAGTTTTGCGCGTGCCGCCTGCAAGGCCGTTGCGGCAGGTTCCTTTGACCTGGTGCAGTCACATGAACGCATTGCCTGCTGCGACATTTTTCGCGCCGGAGACGGCGTGCATGCTCAGTGGCTTGCCAATCGGGCGCGCATGCTTGGTGCAAAGGCTCGTTTCGCACAGACTGTCAGTCCCTGGCACCAATTCACCCTGGCTGCCGAGCGCCGATTGTTTGCCAGCCCGAGACTGCAGGCCGTGATCTGCAATTCACGCATGGTCGCCGAGGAAATAAGGCGCCATTTCGATTTTGACACTGCCAAGATGCACGTGATCTATAACGGAGTCGATCTGGAACGCTTTCACCCGCGACTCAAATCCCAGTGGCGCGAAGCAATTCGAGCGCGGCTTGGCATTCCGGCGGATGCCACGATGTTTCTGTTGGTTGGTTCCGGGTTTGAGCGCAAGGGCGTTTCCGTCTTGCTGGAAGCATTTTCACGACTCGGGCAGGGGAGTAACCGGTATCTGGTCGTTGTCGGGGCAGATCGCAGGGCTGAAGCCTTGAAAAAGCGGGCGATGGCATTGGGCATTGCCGAGCACACCCGCTTTCCAGGGCCGCAGCAGGACACCGCGCCCTGGTATGCGGCAGCCGACTGCTTTGTACTGCCAACACTTTACGATCCGTTTCCAAACGCAATACTGGAGGCATTGGCCTGCGGACTGCCGGTGATTACATCGGCGCAATGCGGTGCCGCCGAACTGATCGAAGCAGGCCGCACTGGATGGGTCTGTGATGCGCTTGACGTGGCGGGGTTGGCAGCCCATCTGTCGGAACTCGATCCTGCACTGGCACGGCAAATGGGCGTTGCAGCGCGCGCACTGGCAGAACACTTTCCGCTGGATGCGATGGCGGCAGAGTTGGTTGCGCTTTACCGACGGCTACTGTCGGGAAAGTAGTGTTCCCGGCCCATTGATTTACATTGCCAGGCAGTCCCCAAGCAGTCGGCGGAGAGCCTGCAAGAGCAGTTACAATTCATCATTTTCCGGCGGATTAGGGCATTGACGAACACGACAGGTTGGGAGCTTTACGGGCGTTTGCTGGGTTACGTCCGTCCCTATTGGAAGGTGTTTGCGCTCGGCGTCATCATGATGGTGCTGACGGCGGCCACAGAGCCGCTCTTTCCGGCACTGATGAAGCCCCTCCTTGATGGCAGTTTTGGCAAGCGCGACGAAAATATTTCACGGCTGATGCCCTTCGCGCTGGTCGGCATATTTCTGCTGAGGGGCGTACTGACCTATGTTTCCTCGTACACCATTGCCTGGGTATCCAACAAAGTCATTCTGGACCTGCGCGCTGCGTTGTTTCGGCGGCTGATCGAATTGCCGACTTCATTCTTCGAGAACAACTCCTCAGGCGTGCTGTTGTCGAAAATCGCCTACGACGTGTCCGGCGTCAATGCCGCCGCGACCACCGTGCTGACCGTGGTGGTGCGCGACTTTCTAGCCGTGGTCGGACTGCTGGGCTGGTTGCTGTATCTGAACTGGAAGCTGACGCTGATCACGCTGATCATCGCGCCCGCGATTGCGGTGGTCATCAAGCTGACCAGCAGGCGCTTGCGTTTCATGAGCACGGAATCCATGCGCGCCATGGGTAACGTGACCCATGTGCTGGAGGAGTCGATTTCGTGCCAGCGTGTAGTCAAGGTGTTTGGCGGGCAGTCCTACGAGGCGCGGCGTTTTCAGTACGCCAACCAGGAATTACGCGGATTTAACATGCGATTGTCGATTGCCGCCTCGGTGACGGCGCCCGTGGTGCAACTGTTTGCGGCCATCGCGCTGGCCATTATTGTCGGCATCGCGATCGAGCAGTCCTCCTCCGCAGAGTTTACGGTTGGAGAATTCGTGTCGTTTATCACCGCGACCCTGATGCTGTTGTCCCCGCTAAAACATTTGTCCGACATCAATTCGCCCTTGCAGCGTGGCCTGGCGTCGGCACAGAGTGTGTTCGGCCTTCTTGATGAAAAGCCCGAGCCTGACGCTGGCACCATAGAGCTTGCGCGCGCGCGCGGAGAAGTTCGCTTTGAAAACCTGGGATTTACCTATTCCGAGGCTACGCGACCCGCATTGGAGAATATCAATCTCATCGTTGCGCCCGGCGAGACCGTGGCCCTGGTCGGCTCTTCGGGAAGCGGCAAATCGACGCTGGTCAGCTTGTTGCCGCGCTTCTATGATCCAAGCGAAGGCCGCATCTGTCTCGATGGGCATGATCTGCGCGAAGTGCGCCTGGCCAGCCTGCGCTCGAATATTGCGCTGGTCAGCCAGGACGTGGCTCTGTTCAACGATACGGTCGCAAACAATATTGCCTATGGAATCATGGGCAATGCCTCGCGCGCCGAAGTTGAGGAAGCGGCGCGGGCAGCCCATGCGCTGGAGTACATCCGGGAGATGCCACAAGGTTTTGACACATTGATTGGCGAGAACGGCGTAAAGCTGTCCGGCGGCCAGCGGCAGCGGCTGGCGATTGCCAGGGCATTGCTCAAGGATGCTCCGGTTCTGGTCCTTGACGAAGCCACTTCTGCGCTGGACAGCGAGAGTGAGCGTTACGTGCAGGAGGCGCTGGCGACGTTGATGAAGGGTCGCACCACCATCGTTATTGCCCACCGGCTGTCCACCATCGAGCATGCCGATCGTATCGTGGTGCTGGCTCGCGGGCGCATCGTCGAAATCGGTGCGCATGCCGAACTGCTGGCCAAGGATGGCCTGTATGCCAAGCTATACCGTATTCAGTTCGCTGAAGACGCAGCCGACAGCCGACCATGAACCGATTGAGTCTGGTGCACACCGAGTCATCCTGCGGCTGGGGTGGACAGGAGTTGCGGGTTCTCAATGAGGCATCCGGAATGGCACGCATGGGTCACGACGTGCTTATCGCAGCGCCGCCGGAGTCGCGCATCTACGCTGAGGCGCAAAAGCGCAATATCGCGACTTGCGCGCTGCCGATTGCCCGCAAGTCGATTGCCGGGTGGCGGGCCATGCGCGGGTTTCTCAAGCATCGAGGGCCACAAGTGGTCAACACGCACAGTTCAACTGACAGCTGGTTGGTTACACTGGCCTGTCTCGGGCTGAAGAATGCACCTGCCATTGTGCGCACCCGGCACATATCAGCGCCGATACCGGATAGTGTCGGATCACGCTGGTTGTATGGTCGCGCTGCGCATATCGTGACGACGGGTGAAGCCTTGCGGCTTCAGGTGATTGCCCAGACGGGTGCTCATCCTTCAAGAGTCACTTCGGTGCCCACGGGTGTTGACCTGGAGCGGTTTCAGCCCGGTGATCGGGCTGCGGCACGTGCCGCACTCGGACTTTCGCCAGATGATTTTCTGGTGGGTATTGTCGCCACGTTGCGTAGCTGGAAGGGTCATCGCTATCTCCTGGATGCGCTGCAACAGATCGGCGACAAGCGGGTGAAAGTGGTCATTGTGGGTGGCGGGCCGGGAGAGATTCCCTTGCAGCAACAGACCCGGGCGCTGGATCTTGAGAGTCGTGTGGTGATGGCGGGTCAGCGTGACGACGTGCTGCCATGGTTGCAGAGTCTGGATGTATTTGCGTTACCGTCCTATGCCAACGAAGGTGTGCCCCAGGCGATCATGCAGGCAATGGCCTGTGGTTTGCCGGTCATTACCACCAATATCGGAGCCATTGGCGAAGTGGCACGCGACGAAATTACAGCGTCGATTGTGGAACCACGCAATGCGGCAGCCCTCGCGGCGGCGATTTTGCGCCTGCGCGATGATGGCGGTTTGCGCCAAAGGCTGGGCGAGGCCGGGAAGGCGGATGCCAATAGCCGATTTGCCGAAGGCAAAATGCTCGATGCCATGGAGCGCATCCTGGTAGCGGCAGCGGTCGGCAAGCGGACATGAGTTCAGCAACTGCCGCTTCCAGCGTGCTCGCGGTTGTCGTGGCCCGCATCGGTGACACGCTGCTGGCCACACCGGCACTGCGCGCATTGCGCCGTCACTCCGGACGTCTGGCAGTGCTGGC
>CANKAJ010000051.1 GCA_947479645.1 Betaproteobacteria bacterium
CCGAGGAAGAGGCAGAGGCCTTTATTGCACAGGTTTTCGCGCATGATGCCGTGGCGCTGCGACGCTGGGATGATCAGGCCAAGGTGCTCGCCCTGGAAACCCCGGACATAAGCCATTTCGCTACCATCATGAGATCAATCCGGCTCTAGCCTCATACTCCCCCGGCCCGGAGCCATAGGCGCAGAGCCGGCCTGACTGCCCGCAGTCATCACCTGGTCAACACACGCATCAGCAACTCGCCCGCATCCCCGAGCGATGCATTGTTTTCAATAACGATTGCATCCGGGGTAGGGGTGAATTGTGTTGCCCTTGCCAGGCGTTGCTCGATCGCCGCCCCGCCCTCACGGCCGCGCTCGGCCAGGCGTTTTCGCAATGTCACCGTTGATGCTCTCACCCAGATCAGGATGAGCTCCGGGTAAAGGACTCGCGCCTCGTCGAGATACTCGCGTGAGCCATTGACGACGACATCCTTGCCCTGCGCCAGCCAGCGATCGATTTCCTTGCCGATGCCATAGTACTGGCCATGACTTTTCCACTGCATCGCGAAGGCTCCCCGCAGCGAGCGCGCCTGGAACTCATCCGGGTTCAGTGCATAGTGGTACTCGCCCCCCGTCTCGACAGGTCGGGTGATATAGCGGCGTGCAAATTCCACAGCGCTGCCCGATAACCGCGCGCGGGCGTACTCGATCAGACTGTCCTTTCCCGCACCGGATGGACCCACCAGATAAAACAGTCTTGCCGGCTCCCCTCCCGTGTTATCGCGACGGGTAAATTCAAAGCGTTGCACCATCTGAAAGGCCTCTCCAGGCGTCGCCTGCTGGAATACACACAGGGCGTCGAGCACAAGTGGGTCCACTGCCAGTTCAGCGAGTTGGGCGTTCACCCACGCTGCAATCGGCTTCTGGTCATGTGCCGACAGTCTGCCGGTGAGCGTCATGTGAAATCGCCATTCGTCCATTACATAGGGGTATCCCCAGCGCTGCAGCAGATCATCCTGATGCGAACTCAGCTGCGCGGCGCGCCGGCGCGACAACTCGGCCGGACTCGGCGGCGTGCGAAATGCATCGAGTTGCTCGACGCAGGTCGCTGCCAGCGCCGCCAGTTGCATGGGCTCATCCACGGGCACCAGAGCCAGAAAGCCTCCGGACGCGCTGCCGATGCATTGCAACTTCATTGGAGAAATCACAATCGGCGAGTGCAGGTTCGCCAGGGCTTCCACTTGCTGAAAGAGTTCATCAGAACTAACGCCATCGGCCAGGACAAAGGGCGGCTTCAAGGTCGCGTGAAATCCGTAACGTCGCGGCTCAGCCGTGAGTTCCTTCAGGATCTGAGCCTTGACACCTGGTATGGAAAATTGACGCAGCGTCTTACCCGACAGCGGATCACGGCCAAGCCAACGGCAACCAAACTGCCACCACCTGCTTTCCGGGGTAGGAGCGAAATAAATGGCGTAGCGCAATGTTCCCCCGTTCAATGCCATGACAGCGAACGAGACAAATAGCAGGGCACGCCGCCCACCAGTGTCGCTACGACGACGGGAAATCCGGGCCGGGAGTCGTCCACCAGAACCAGATCGGCTCGCTGTCCGACCGCAATTTCACCTCGATCGGCAAGGCCAGCCATGCGTGCAGGATTGCGCGAGACAAGCTTCCAGGCGTCGGCGAGTTTGCTCGCACCGCTGGCGGCCAGACGAAATGGCGCAGGCAGCATCGCGGGATAGAAATAATCGGAAGCCAGCACCGTGCAGATTCCTTCCGCCACCATCTGCGTTGCACTCACTCCACCGAGATGGCTGCCGCCCCGAACCACATTCGGAGCACCCATGATCACATCGTTGTCAAAATCCTTCGCCGCCACTGCTGCCTCAACGCGCATCGGAAATTCTGCGATCGCACACCCCAGGCGCTGATAGCGTTCACGATCGGCGCGAGTCATGTCATCGTGCGATGCCATGGCAAGGCCACACCGCGCGGCTTGCGCAGCCAGCTTCGCCACTGTCGCCGGCATCTGCCCGGTCTGCTCCGCCGTGCGCAGCAGGAGTTCCCGAAAGCGCTCGACGCTGAGGCCACTTCGTTCGGCGAACTTGTTCATTCGCTCCGATTCATTCACCCGCCGCAGCATCGCCGGCAGATGGTCATTGAACGCAAGGAAATCGACCCACCCCTCATCAATCCATTCCAGCACCTCGTCAACTGCGTCAAGGTGGTGATTCTCGAAGCGCAAGTGAACCCGATTGTCTGCGGCCAATCCGCGGCCCAGGGCCAGATGCCTCACCAGTTCGCGCGCCATGTCCAGGCCACGCAAGCCTCCTTCCCAGGAACAGGTAATACCGTGAAAAGCTGTGGTAATGCCATTGGCCAGCAATTGCCGGTCGGTATCGTGCAAGGCCATGTCAATTGGGAATCTCACTTCGGGTCTTGGTGCGAGTTGCCGCTCAAACGCATCTCCGTGAATATCAACCAGACCGGGCAGCACCAGCAATCCGGTAGCGTCAAGCGCTTTGCCGACGGCGCCACCAACGGCCGATATGTTGCCCTCCTGGATCGCGAGCTCGGCGATCGCAATCTCACCATCGGCAAGCAACACGCGCCCGCCAACCACGCCCTTTACGATATTCATGAAGCCTCCGAGGGAAAGTCCATGACTATAGGCAAGGCAGGTTACGGCAATGTTTCACGTGCCCGTGACTTCACGACGGAATCCGGACCAGATTTGTCCTGAAGCATTCAATCGAATTGATTAAGGATACGACACTGTCAAAAATGTTTCATGTTGGCATGTTCTACTTCGGCATTAATCATGAATCGACAATTTTAACTACAGACCACTGCAGACCACTGCAGACTCCCTTCGAACAAAGACAATGAAGGCTTCATGCTCAGCAACCCGGATAGCGACAATCCCCTCTGCAACAAAACACCGCGTCAGCGCTGGATGGCATTGCTGGCACGCGCTGGCGTTGATGAACTGGAGCGCGCACTGCGCGCCGTGGACAACATCCCAAAGTATGAATTGCTGCGCCGTCCGGAAATCGGATTGGCCATGCTAAGGGGCCGCACCGGAGGCACCGGTCATCAGTTCAATCTGGGTGAAGCCAGCGTTACCCGTTGCGCTCTTCGTACGCTGGGAACGCACCCCGGCAGCTACACCGGCGTGAGCTACGTGCTTGGGCGCGACCGACGGCATGCCGAACTGGCCGCGCTTTTTGATGCGATGCTGCAGGACGAGGAACGCAGCATCGCGCTTCACCATACTCTGATCGATTCGCTTGCCGCTACCCAGGCGAATCAGCGTCACGATCGCAGTCGCAAGGCCGCCGCCACGCGTGTCGATTTCTACACCATGGTGCGCGGGGATAACGGCGCATGAACGCAAGGAAATCGTACCCATGACCTCAGACAATCTGCTCCCTGGCTTCGCCGACCCGGTATTTGACAGTCAGCGGGTATTCCGCTCGTTACTGGAGGCATTGTCACACCCCGGCACCATCTGCGACATCGCGAGTGATAACGCCAGCCCGACACCGCTGATGCCCGCCACAACCGCGCTATGCCTGACCCTGCTCGATTTCGAGAGCCGCGTCTGGTTGCAGCCTGAATGCCCGGCTTCGAACGCGGATTCGGCATTGCATCGCTACCTGCGCTTTCATTGTGGCTGCCCGATTGATGCCGACTCGCGCACGGCGCACTTTGCCATCGTCCACGACGCCCAGGCCCTGCCTTCGCTGAACACGTTTCATCCCGGTGACACCGAGTTTCCGGATCGATCCACCACAGTGATTATCCAGGTGAACAATCTCGTCAACGATGCAACCGCCCAGAGCGCGGTGAGATTGCGCGGACCCGGGATACGCACCACAGCCAGCCTCGCCTGCGTAGGCCTGCCTTCGCGCTTCTGGCAGGAATGGCGCGAAAACACTGAACAATTCCCGCTCGGAATTGATGTGATTCTGGTCGATGGCAAGCGCGTGGTCGGAATTCCGCGCACCGTTCAGTTGGAGACACAATCATGTATGTAGCGGTCAAGGGTGGAGAAAACGCCATTTTGAATTCCTGGTCGCTGCTCGCCGACGTGCGGCGCGGCGATCGCAACGTGCCGGAACTGACATTGGCCCAGATTGCGCAACAGATGCCATTGGCCGTAGCGCGCGTCATGGGCGAGGGCTCGCTGTATGACCCGGAACTGGCGGCGCTGGCGATCAAGC
The DNA here is from genome assembly GCA_947479645.1 of Betaproteobacteria bacterium. Classification (GTDB taxonomy): domain Bacteria; phylum Pseudomonadota; class Gammaproteobacteria; order Burkholderiales; family SG8-39; genus CAIYPG01. Next base: position 4,205 of record CANKAJ010000051.1, read on the forward strand.
AGGCCAGCGGTGACCTGGTCGAGGCCATATTCCTGTTGCGCGCCTATCGCACTACGCTGCCGCGTATTTGCGTCACACTGCCGGTCGATACCTCGCGCATGGACTTGCAACGACGAATATCGGCGACATTCAAGGACCTTCCCGGCGGCCAGATACTGGGGCCAACCTATGACTACACGCAGCGCCTGTTGGATTTCACACTGGCGGCATCCGGCGAAACCCCGATATCGACCAAAGCAGCGGCGCCTGTTCCGGAAAGCATGCCACGCGTCACCGATCTGCTGGGTAGTGAAGGCCTGATCGAGACCGAAGCACCATTGCCCGGCGACCCCGAGCCCACCGACCTCACCCGTGAACCGCTGTCATTTCCCGCCAGCCGCGCTGCTCGCCTGCAAAACCTGGCACGCGGCGACGAGGGATTCCTGCTGTCGTTGGGGTATTCGACGCAGCGCGGCTACTCGTGGAGCCATCCCTTCGCTGGCGAAATCCGCATGGGTGACGTGGCGGTGGAGATTGTCCCGGAAGAACTCGGCTTTGCCATCGATATCGGTGACATTGCGATTACCGAATGCCAGATGGTGAACCAGTTCGCGGGTGCCGCCGGCAAACCGCCCCAGTTCACTCGCGGCTACGGCCTGGTATTCGGCGCCAGTGAAAGAAAGGCCATGGCCATGGCACTGGTGGATCGCGCGCTGCGTGCCAGAGAACTGGGCGAGAGTGTCGATTCGCCCGCACGCAACGAGGAATTTGTTCTTTATCACAGCGACAATGTTGAAGCCTCCGGATTTGTCCAGCATCTCAAACTGCCCCACTACGTGGACTTTCAGTCGGAACTGGAATTGATCCGCAAGTTGCGCGCAGGTTCTGAAGAAAAGGAACAGGCAGCATGAGCGACGCTGACATGGACGCACAGACAGCACCAGGCACGCCAGTTGAATCGGGTTACAACTTTGCGTATCTGGACGAACAGACCAAGCGCATGATCAGGCGTGCCATCCTGAAAGCGGTCGCGATTCCCGGCTATCAGGTTCCGTTTGGTTCGCGCGAAATGCCCCTGCCCTATGGCTGGGGAACGGGTGGCATCCAGGTCACAGCCGCTGTCATTGGCCCGCAGGACGTATTGAAAGTCATTGACCAGGGCTCTGACGACACCACCAACGCTGTCAATATCAGGCGTTTCTTTCGTGCCACGACCGGCGTTGCCACAACCGAGCGCACTGCTGAAGCCACCATCATCCAGACGCGTCATCGCATACCGGAAACCCCGCTTGCCGAAGGCCAGATACTGGTCTACCAGGTGCCCATTCCCGAACCGCTGCGCTGGCTGGAACCCAGCGAGAGCGAGACGCGCAAGATGCATGCGCTTGAAGAGTACGGCCTGATGCACGTCAAACTCTACGAGGACATCGCGCGCCACGGCCGCATCGCCACGACCTATGACTATCCGGTCATCGTGAATGATCGCTACCTGATGCGCCCTTCGCCGATCCCGAAATTCGACAATCCGAAAATGAACGACAACCCGGCGCTGCAGTTATTTGGCGCCGGACGCGAGAAACGCATCTATGCCGTGCCACCCTACACATCGGTCAGAAGTCTTGATTTTGAAGACCATCCCTTCGAAATCCAGCAGTGGCAGAACAGTTGCGCATTCTGCGCGTCAAAGCACAGCTTTCTCGACGAAATCGTCACCGATGACCGCGGCGGACGGCTGTTCGTTTGTTCCGACACCGATTATTGCGCGCAACGCCAAAGCGACGCTGCCACCATGGCCGCGTCGTCACAATCCGAAACGATCGCAGTGTGATGTCTGACGTCCAGATACGCGAGGCGACTGAAGCCGACTTGCCGGCGGTCATGCAGTTGTACGCGCAACCGGGCATGGATGACGGCGCAGTACTCACGACCGAGGAAGCGCAACGCATCTTCAGTCTGCTCTCGACTTACCCCGATTACCGTCTGTATGTGGCACTCACCGGGCAAGGCATCGTCGGCACCTTTGCGCTGCTCATCATGAACAACCTGGGTCATCTTGGCAGCCCCTCGGGCATTGTCGAAGATGTGGTGGTGGCGCCAGACCAGCATGGCCAGGGCATTGGCCGGCAGATGATGATCTTTGCCCGGCAGCAATGCGCGGACAAGGGCTGCTACAAGATGGTGCTGTCGAGCAATCTTAAGCGCGATAGTGCGCATCATTTCTACGAATCGCTGGGATTTGAAAAACATGGATATAGCTTCCGGATTACCCCCTGATACGCCAGTTTGGCGACACGCTGCAACGCCTTGCCTGGAACCTGCTGCCGCTGAAGTGCTGCTGCGCGTGAGCGGCGTGACCAAATACTTTGGGCAAAGGGCGGGTTGCATCGATGTCGATCTGGAATTGCACGCCGGCGACGTGCTGGCCATTGCCGGTGAATCAGGATCTGGCAAGACCACGCTGCTCAATTGCATCTCCGGACGCAGCCAGCCGGATGCCGGAACGGTGGAGTTCAACACGCGCCACGAAGGTATTCAGGATATCTATCGCCTGTCCGAACCGCGACGCCGTCTGCTGGCGCGCACCGATTGGGGCTACGTGCACCAGAATCCGCGCGACGGTTTGCGCATCAACGTCAGCGCCGGCGCCAATGTCGGTGAGCGTCTGATGGCAATCGGCGGACGCCATTACGGCAATATTCGCACTGCCACGCACGACTGGATGAATCGCGTGGAACTGGATGCCGGCCGTATCGATGACATGCCGGTGACCTTTTCCGGCGGCATGCAGCAGCGGCTGCAGATCGCGCGCAATCTGGTCACGCATCCGCGGCTGATATTCATGGATGAACCGACCGCCAGCCTCGACGTATCGGTGCAGGCCAGGCTGCTCGATCTGCTGCGAGGTCTGACACGCGACCTGTCACTCGCGGCAATCATCGTGACGCACGACCTCGCAGTGGCAAGATTGCTTGCCCACCATCTGATGATCATGAAGGATGGCCGCGTGGTGGAGAGCGGGCTCACCGACCAGGTGCTGGATGACCCGCAACACCCCTATACACAACTGCTGGTTTCATCCGTGTTGCAGGCATGAATATGGACAACACTGCACTGCCGCGAAATACGCCGACCATGCTCCGCATTCGCGACCTCCACAAGACATTTACGCTGCATCATCAACATGGCGCGGTGCTGCCGGTGCTGGCTGGCATCGACCTGGAGGTGAACGCAGGAGAATGTGTCGTTCTGCATGGGGCCTCCGGCGCCGGCAAGAGTACGCTGCTGCGTTCCATTTACGCCAATTACCGGGCACAACGCGGCAGTATCGAAGTGCGCCATGCCGGGCTTTGGCTTGACATGGCCACGGCGAACGCACGCCAACTGCTGGAGGTACGACGGATCACCATGGGTTATGTCAGCCAGTTCCTGCGCGTCATTCCCAGAATCTCCACGCTGGATATCGTTGCAGAACCGCTGCTTGCCGCTGGCGTGCCTGCCGCGGATGCGAAATCCAGGGCAGGGCAACTGCTGTCGCGACTCAACATTCCGGAGAAACTCTGGCTACTCCCCCCGGCAACCTTCTCGGGTGGAGAACAACAACGCGTCAACATCGCCCGCGGTTTCATCCGCCGGTTTCCGGTGCTGCTTCTGGACGAACCCACCGCAGCGCTGGATGCCGCCAACCGCGCCACTGTCGCCGAACTGATTGAAGAAGCACGCGCGAGCGGCGCGGCCATCGTTGGCATTTTTCACGATGAAGAAGTCCGCCAACTAGTCGCGAGCAGGCTGTACGCAATGCAGGCGCTGAAAGTCGCGGCATGAATACAGTCATCAGAAACGCGCGCATCGTCACCGCAACGGAAGCGTTCCGCGGCACGCTACAGATAGCCAATGGCCACATCACCGCAATCGATAGCGGTTCCACATCCGTGACCTCGGCCGACGACTGGGACCAGGACTGGCTGCTGCCCGGATTCATCGAACTGCATACGGATAACCTTGAGAAGCATTTGTCACCGCGGCCCGGGGTGCACTGGCCGGCATTGCCGGCGGTGCTGGCCCATGATGCGCAATTGGCGTCAGGCGGCATTACCACCGTGCTCGATGCGCTGGCGCTGGGTGATGTCAAACCCGACGGAACACGCACCGAACATCTGATGTCGATGGTGGCTGCCATCGGTGCGGCCAGGGCCGGCAACATGTTGCGCGCGGAGCATCTGCTGCACCTGCGCTGCGAATTGTCGACAGCCGGTCTGATGGAAATGTTTGAGGAACTGGCTGCCGACCCTGCGCTGACGCTGGTTTCCCTGATGGACCATACCCCAGGGCAACGGCAATTTACCGACATCAGCAAGTACCGTGAATACTATCAGGGCAAATACGCGCTGAGCGACGCTGCAATGGATGAGTTCACGGCCAGGCAGATTGAAAATCAGCGCCGCAACAGCAAATCGAACCGCAGCGCCGTCGTTGCCTACTGCCGCGACAAGGAAGTTGCGCTGGCCAGTCATGACGATGCAACTCCCGAACATGTCGCGGAAGCCGTCGCTGACGGCGTTGCCATATCGGAGTTTCCGACCACCGTGACTGCCGCGCGGCTGGCCCATCAGCATGGTCTTGGCATCCTGATGGGTGCGCCCAACGTCGTGCGTGGCGGTTCACATTCGGGAAATATCTCCGCGCTGGAACTGGCCAATCACAACCTGCTTGACGGCCTTTCGTCGGACTATGTCCCCACCAGCCTGCTGCATGCGGCTTTCCTGCTGACCGAGCGAACAGCGTGGAAACTGCCGCAGGCGATCGCCACTATATCGGCCAATCCGGCCCGCATGGCAGGCCTCACCGATCGCGGCGAAATCGCCGCAGGCAAGCGCGCGGACTATCTGCGTGTTCGCTCCAATGGAAGCATGCCCTATATTGTCGCTGCCTGGCGCGAAGGTCGGCGCATTCTCTGATTCCCCCGTCGACACTCGCGCAGACTCTGCAGTCAGAGCTGGTCCTTTTATCGCTTCAGAACCATCGTTGACACTGACCGCCAACCTCTGTGCTCCATCTACAAAACATTGCATCACGCGGCGCAGCAGTTGTCATTGGCGTTTAACAAACGCCGGCTACATTCGCTTGTCAGCAACAACCGGCGGGATTTCAGGATTTTGGACACCGTGAATGCAAGCGCAGCAGGACAATCCAGGCAACCAACGCATTGGTTGGCGTCCCTAAATTGTCTCTGGTCTATGACCATCGGGCGCGGGATTGCTTACACCGCTGTTATCGCCATTCTTGCTTCGCTTCAGGCATGCTCGCCACGGCAGATGATCATTGACGGTGTCGCCAGCGAACTGGCCAGTCAGGGCCAGTCTGCCGAGGATGATCTGTTGCTGGCACGTGAAGCCAGCGCGTTTTATCTCAAGTTATCCGAATCACTGCTGCGCCAGTCTCCAGGCAATATCAAACTGGCCGAAGCCGTTGCCGGCGGCTTTACGCGCTATGCATTTGCATTCGTTGCATTCGAGGCTGAACGCATTGAGGCGACCGACAGCAAGGCGGCGCAGAAGTTGCGCCAGCGGGCCGCCGGGCTCTATCTTCGCGCGCATCGCCATGCCATGGCAGCACTGGAGCAAGCCTCTCCCGGCTTTGCAGCAGCACTGGCCAGTGCTGCCCCCACAAAATGGCCGAGAATCACCAATGAGCAGATAGGCATTGCTTACTGGGCAGCCGCTTCCTGGGGCGGTTACATATCGCTGTCCAAGGACAATCCGGATGTCGTGGCTGACCTGCCGCTGGCAATTCGTCTGGCCCGGCTGGCCTGGGAGAAGCAGCCAGACCATGCCGATGGAGCACTATCGAGCTTGATGGGGACCTTCGAAACGGCCCGCCCCGGCGGCTCGCAACAGCAGGCGGTTACCTATTTTGACCGCGCCATTTCAGCCAGCCGAGGAAAGAGTGCCGGCGCCTATGTTGGAAAGGCCGAAGGCATTTTCCTGCCCGCAGGTGACCGCCCGTCCTTTGAAGCCCTGTTGCGCCAGGCGATTGTCGCCAGCGCAGCCAGACGCGATCTGGAAAACACACTGATGCGCGAGCGGGCGCAATGGCTGCTCGATTCCGCCGACGATCTTTTCTGACCAATTCCAAACATTGCGAAAGTATTTCATGCGCAAGCTCTTTTCCCTTGGTTTGTTCTGCTTCGCAACCCTGGCCGCGGGCGGAATTTTCGCCGCCGACAAGCAACTGCGCATCGGCACACTCGCGCCCAAGAATTCGCTGTATCACCGGCAGTTGATGGAACTGGGTGAGGTCTGGCGCACAGCACAGGGCGGCAATGCCAAATACCTGATTTTTCCCGACGGCAGCCAGGGCGGCGAGGCCGAACTGGCGCGTCGCATGCGCATCGGCCAGCTGCAAGGCGCGCTGCTGTCAGTGGTGGGGTTGCGCGAAATTGAACCCACCATCGGCGCCCTGCAGAACATGCCGCTCTTGTTCCGGAACTGGGAAGAAGTGGACTTCGTTCGCGAAAAATTGCGCCCCGCCATGGAGAAGAAGTTTTTCGACAAGGGCCTTGTCGTTCTCGCCTGGGGTGATGCGGGCTGGGTCCGGTTTTTTTCCAAGGAAGCGGCGCTACGCCCAGACGACTACAAGAAGATGAAGTTCTTTGCGTGGGGCTCCGAGACCGAGCAGCAGGAAATCATGAAAAGCCTTGGCTATACGCCGGTTCCACTGGAAACCAGCGACATCCTTCCTTCCATTCAGACGGGCATGATCAATGTGGTTCCCTCCACACCCTATTTCGCCTTGGCCAGCCAGATTTACAACACGGCGCCCAACATGCTCGAGATCAACTGGGCGCCCATTGTCGGTGCACTGGTGATCACCAGAAAGGCCTGGGATGAAATGACCCCGCAAATGCAGGACACGGTGCGCGCCGCCGGCGAAAAGGCCGGCCTGCAGATTCGCGCCAAGGCACGCCAGGAAGTCGATGAAGCGGTCGATGCAATGAAGAAGCGCGGCCTGATTGTCAATCGCCCCAATGCCGAACAGATGCGCGAATGGAACGAATTGGCTGACAAGCTCTATCCACGCATTCGCGGCCGCATGGTGCCGGCCGAAACTTTCGATGAGGTTCTTGCCCATCTGAAAACCTACCGTGCCGGCAAGGGCCGCTAGCCTTGGGCGCGCGCGTCCGCGACCGCCTGCATAGCCTGGGGCGGCTTGATGAACTGCTGTCAGCATCAGCACTGGTGCTGATGACGCTGATTCCGCTGATCGAGATTGTCCTGCGCCCCCTGCTGGGCAAGGGAATCGTGAATGCGCCGGTGCTGGTACAGCATCTCGGACTGGTGCTGGCCATGTTTGGGGCAGTGGCGGCGGAACGGCACGGTCATCTGTCGACGCTCGGCAGTGGCATTGGAACACTGGGTGATGCCCGCCTTCAGGCTGCGCTACACGCGTTTGGAAAGATCAGTTCGGCATTGATTTGCGGCGCGCTGGCGCTGGCCAGTTGGCGCTTTGTCGCGAGCGAGATGGAGGCATCCCACGAATTGGCCTATGGCTTGCCGATCTGGTGGGTGCAGGCTGCCATGCCGCTCGGTTTCCTGCTGCTGGGTGCAAAAATGGGATCGGCTGGCTTCACGCCATTCTGGCTCAAGGCAACGTTTGGCGTGCTGGGACCTGCTGCCGGCTTCGTGCTCGCGGGCCAATATGAGAATACTTCCGTGCCTCTGCTGCCCGCTGCGGTCTGGCTGCTCGCCATCCTGTTGTCGGGCGGCCCGATCTTCGCGGTATTGGGCGGCCTGGCGCTGACGCTGTTCTGGCACGACGGTCAGCCATTGGCTGCGATTCCACTATCGCATTACCAGATCACGGTCAATCCTTCCCTGCCCGCCTTGCCGCTGTTCACACTGGCCGGGCTGGTCTTTGCGCGCACCGGCGCGGCGCAACGGCTTGGCGCCGTTTTCATGGCCTTGTTCGGCGGCGGAGTGACCGGCACGGTCGTGGCCACTGCCGTGCTGTGCTCATTCTTCACCGCATTCACCGGCGGCAGCGGCGTGACCATTCTTGCACTGGGCGGCCTGCTCTTGCCGCTATTGCGCAATGCGGGTTTCCCCGAACAGCGCGGCATCAGCCTGGTCACCAGCGCCAGCGCACTGGGCGTGCTGCTGGCGCCGTCGGTCCCTTTGATCATGTATGCCATCATTGCCCGCGTGCCGATCAACGCGATGTTCCTCGCGGGCCTGGTACCGGCTGCAGTGATGGTGGTATTTCTTCTGATCTTCGGCGGCTATTTGAAACGCGACGGCATCGCGGGTGCCGCGCGACCAGAGCAGACCGAAGCATTGAAAGGAAATGGTTTCCTGGCTGCCGCCATGGCAGCGAAATGGGAAATTGCGGCACCCGTGGTGGCAGTCGGATCGCTCGTCAGCGGCCTCGCCACGCCGACCGAGAGCGCGGCGCTCACGGCCGCCTACGCGGTACTGACGCAGGCGCTGATGCACCGCGAGTTGCCGCCGCGCATTCTCGCGAAATGCCTTTGCGACTGCGCCATGTTGATCGGCGGGGTCATGCTGATCCTGGGCATGGCGCTGGGCCTGACCAATTACCTGGTCGATGCCGGCATCCCGGATGCCGCCATCGAATGGGTGCAGAGCGTCATTCCGAACAAGTTTGTGTTCCTGCTGGCGCTGAATGTGTTTCTGTTCGTGGCCGGCGCCCTGATGGAAATTTTCGCCGCAATTGTCGTGCTGGTACCGCTGTTATTGCCCGTTGCGCTGAGCTACGGCATCGACCCGGTCCATTTTGGCATCATCTTCCTCGCCAACATGGAAATGGGCTTCCTGTGCCCACCGGCTGGTATGAATATCTATTTTGCCTCCGCCATGTTTGCCAAGCCGATACGCTATGTCGCCATGTCGGTGCTGCCCGCGTTACTGGCGATCTTTCTGGGTACGCTGGCCATTTCGTGGTTACCCATCCTCGCCACGGGCTTGCCCGGTATTTTCTCTGGCTACCCGCGCTAGCTGCGGCCAGGCAGCATTCTGCCCTGTGAGAATAGGGCCTGACGGTGGCTGCCAGCTCCAGATTAATTATCTATTTTGATATCAATTACAATGTAGAGCTAATTCATAATTATTTGAATAATCTTATTTGATAACATTTTATATTGAATTATCAGCCGCATAGACACTGACAATCCTCAACTTGTGACCCGCCTGATCACCCGGACAGCGATAATGAGGTCCATTCCAGACGTGTAAAACCTGCATGCAGAGCGTCCCAACAGCCCCTTCGTAACAAAAATGAAATATTTACCCACTAGACTGCCCAGTTACCTTGAATCAACCAGAGTATGGGTGGGCACGCATGCATATCGAAGCAGAGTCGCTGGACAATGGCATCCTGAAAATCAATCTGGCCGGCCGCATGGACGTGCAGGGAGCACAGGAAATCGATCTGAAATTTACCGGCTATACCGCCAAACAGCACGCGGTCATCGTCGATTTGAGCGCAGTGGACTTTCTTGCCTCCATCGGCATCCGCACGCTACTGCTTTCGGCGAAGGCCGTTGCCAGCCGCGGCGGCAGGATGGCCGTGCTAAACCCGGACGTCAATGTCACAAAAGTACTGGAAATGGCCGGTATCGACACCCTGATTCCGATCTGCCGTTCCGTCGACGAAGCGCGGTCTGCAGTCTCCGCCTGAGACGCACCAGCGCGCATGAGTTTTGCAATGCTCGCTGAGCGAATCGTCATTGGCAATGACCTGGGCGAGTTGCGACGCATGTCGCAGTGGATTCGGGACATCGCCAATGCCGTCAATCTCCCCAACGATATGGCATTTGCGCTCGATTACTGCGCCAATGAGGCCGTGACCAACATCATCTCCTACGCCTATGAGGATAGTGAACGTCACGACATCGAGCTGGAACTCACTGCGGCCGGGCAAGGCGCCAGGCTGGTCATCCGCGACGACGGCAAACCGTTTAACGCTCCGCAAGCCCCTGAATATATTGCTCCCTCCAGTCTTGCCGATGCGCACATCGGCGGACTGGGCATCCATCTCATGCGAAAACTGATGGCGCATTGCGACTATCGTCGCGAGGGTAGTTTCAACGTGCTGTCTCTTGAAACACAGCAGACCAACCAGACCCGTAATGCATAGCCGGGGCGCGGATCGACGAAGCGCCCTGATCCGAGTTCCCTTGTCGGAACTGGGCTTGACCGCTGACCGACGCAAGGCGACCGACCGCAGGCGCAACGGATTCATCTCCAACATCCCTCTTTTCGCCGCCATCCCCTACGATGTGGTGGAAGCCATCATGGCCGATTGCGTCACGCAGGAGGTGCCGGCCGGCACGGTGCTGCTGAAAGCCGGGCAGCAAAACGATTCGATCCATCTGCTCGCCGCCGGACGATTGCGCATCCACCTCGATTCTGCCGATTCCGCGGACTTCATACCCATCGAGGAAGGCGGCTGTTTCGGGGAGCTTTCCATCATTGACGGACGGCCGGTGTCGGCCTATGTCGTCGCCGAGACGGACAGCCGGGTCGTGGCAATCCATGAAGACCTTTTCTGGGAGCGTCTGATCCCGCAACCCGGAGTAGCGCGCAATCTGCTCAGGGTGTTGTCCGAGCGCATGCGCTTCAACGATGACGTGATCATCGAGCGCATGAAAGACAAACTCGCGCTGGAACACCTGCAACGGGAACTTTCCATTGCCCACACCATTCAGCTGAGCATGTTGCCAGAGGGATCCAGGCTGCTGCCCGACCATGCTGAAGTACAGGCCTACGCTCTCATGGAACCGGCCAAGGACATCGGCGGGGATTTCTATGACGCCTTTTTCGCGGCGCCCGACCGGTTGTTTGTCGCCATAGGCGATGTATCCGGCAAGGGCGTGCCGGCGGCCCTCTTCATGGCTCGCACCATTACCCAGATGCGCATGGAAGTGTTGCGCAAGCGCTCTGCTTCAACCGTGCTGGAGGCCGTCAATCGCGCCTTGTGCGCTGGCAACGAGTCGGGCATGTTCGTCACGCTGTTTTGCGGCATCCTGGAAACCGATACCGGCATATTCCGATTCGCCAATGCCGGGCACAACCCGCCGCTGCTTCTTCAAGCTGATGGCCAGTGCGAGTTCATCAAAGTCAAAAAAGGGCTGGTTGCCGGCATCATTGAGAGCGTGCACTATCCACCCGATACACTCCGGCTCGGGCCTGGGCAATCGTTGCTGCTCTATACGGATGGCGTTACCGAAGCGATGAACGTTCACAATGAACTCTATACCGAAGAAAAACTGCTGGACGTGCTGAATACGGGCAATTGGGACAGCCCGCGCACACTGGTCGATACGATACGCGCCAGTCTGGCCGAGTTTTCACAAAACACCCCGCAGGCGGACGATATCACCATGCTGGCGTTGCGCTACATTGGCCCTTCCTGAGTTTGTCCGTTCCGGACCACGGTGATTTGCGCTATGGAGCTGGTTAGAGTCAGCGCAACAACGCCAGTATATGTTTGGCGACTACCCGATGTGCATTTATCCAGGTGCGATCGAATGCAATCGGCCAAAATACGGTACTTTCTCCAATACACGCTCATATTTCAGCGCATCCACTCTGCGCAGGACACTGGACGACTTATCACCAGACAGGACCATTCCGATGAAAAAAGAACGCAAGATCAATCGCATGCCAACCAAAGGCTATCTTGAGCAGGCCAAAGCCCTGTCCAAGAAGGATGCCGAGCGATTGATGTCAAGAATGGGCAAGAAATTCACCCGCAGACTTGAGGACAAGAAATTGACCCCCACGGACGTTCAGGCATTGCAGCTTGAGCTTGAAGATGAGCAACTCAAGGAATGGCGGAAAAAACTGACTGAATTGCGAGACAAGAACAAGTAGGGCTGGCGTATTGCCAGCGACCGCATCGCCAGCAACATTGCTTTGCTGCTTCCCCGCAATAATCGGGGACATTCCGGCCTGTGTGAGGGAATTGCCTAACAGGAATGAAACACTCCCTCTTTCATCCCGCGCTTCAGGTGAAGCACTGTGAACGTTCTGGTCGGATTCAGGACTTGTTTACAGTTTCTCTAAGAAAAAAAACCCGAATTGAGCTCGCTGACAAACTCTTCCCGCGATGTGACCAGCGGTGTCGCTACGTCCGTCATTTCGCTGATCTACAGCCTCAGCTTTGCGGCGCTGATCTTCTCGGGTCCATTGGCGGGCGGCCTTTCCAAAGGAATCAGCGCACTGTTGATTGGAACCGGCGTGACAGCGCTTGCAGTCGCCATGCTGAGCACGTTTCGTTTTGCGATCTCCGGCCCCGACGGCAACGCCTGTGCCGTGATGGCCAGTATCGCAGCGGGCATCGCGCTCGACCTGTCGGCCAGCGTACCGCCCGAAGTGGCGGTAATCAACGTGCTTTACCTGCTGGCGTTCAGCACCTTCATCACCGGAATCTTTCTCGCCGCGCTGGGCGCCGCGCGCGCCGGACGCTGGATACGCTTCGTGCCCTACCCAGTGGTGGGTGGATTGATTGCGGCAGCCGGCGCGCTCACGGTGTTGGGTGCGGTGCGGGTCATGGGCGGTGTGCCGGTGACGCTCTCGACACTGGGCCTATTGGCAGAACCGCTTGCACGCAATCAAATGTTGACCGGATTCGCCTGGACCGCCCTGCTGCTGATCGTGTTGCCGCGATTCAAATCGGCACTGGCCATGCCGCTCGTACAGGTAGCCGGCCTGCTCGCCTTTCATGGCACATTGCTCGCCATGGGCATTTCACAGGAAGAAGCCCGCGCTCAGGGCTGGTTGTTTGCGGCCTCCGCAGACACGGCTCCATGGACGCCCTGGAATAGCGCAGGCTTTGCCCAGACCGAATGGTGGTTGCTGCTAAGACGGGCAGGAGAAATCGGCACTTTGGTCCTGGTGACCACGCTCACCGTACTCATCAATGCCACCGGTCTCGAAGTGGAAACGCGCACGGACACCAACCTTGACCACGAACTCACGGTGCAGGGCGCCGCCAACATACTGTCTCCACTGCTTGGCGGATTTCTGGGATATCTGTCGCTGAACCGCAGCCTGATGAATTTCAGGCTTGGCGCGACCAGCCGCGCAAGCGGCGTGATCTTCGCGCTGGCGGCCTTTGGGCTTGCCTATGCCGGCGCGGGTTTTGTCGGTTATCTGCCGCGTGCGCTCCTCAGTGGCATGCTGCTCTACTTCGGCATTGCGCTATTGCAGAAATGGCTGATTGATACGCGAGCGCAACTGCCGATTGCCGAATATCTGACGCTGGTCATGATCCTCGCCGTTACCGTATTTTTCGGCTTTGGCTACGGTTTGATTCTTGGCGTACTGTCCGGTTGCGTCATGTTCGCGGTGACCTACAGCAAGGTGCGCGTTATCAAGTTCAGCTTCACTGGAAGGGAGTTCCGCAGCTGCCACGAGCGATCCGCCGAAGACAAGGCATTGCTCTCCAGGAGCGGCGATGAAATCCGCATTTTCGTACTGCAGGGATTCATCTTTTTCGGCATGGCTGACAGGCTGTACCGGTCGATCATGGACACTTCGTTTCCAGCCGACGGCATCAAGGCGCGCTTTGTGGTGGTCGATCTGAACCTTGTCTATGGCATGGATGCCTCTGCAATCGCGAGTTTCAGGAAAATCAGCTATGGAACGCAAAAGGCCGGCGCTCAACTGGTGATCACCGGCATGCGCAGCAATCAGACTGCCGAGTGGCGTGAAAGTGGCGATGATGACCTGCTTGCGATCCATTACTTTCCCAATCTGGATGCCGGCACCGAATGGTGCGAGAGCGACGTTATTCAGAAGCATCACAAGCCAGCCTCAGCTACCGCCGAAGTCATGCACGACTGGTTGAGCGCCGAAGTGGGCGATGCTGCGCCGATTCTGATTGGCTATATGACACGACGCATGCTGGTTCCCGGTGAAGTGCTGTGCCGGCAAAACGAACCGGCGCAAGACATGTTCTTCATTGAGAGCGGCCGCGTGGCGATCGAACTGGCAGTTCCGGGCGGACCAGCGCGCCGTCTGCGAACGCTGGGCGCAAAGACCATATTGGGCGAGATGGGTTTGTACCGTTCGGCTCGCCGCAGCGCCGACGTGGTGGTGCAGGAAGCGGGGGTCGCCTACGGACTCAGCCTGGCGGCCCTGCACGAAATCGAATCCGCCCATCCACACGTTGCCGCCCGCTTTCATGCACTGGTGGTGCGAACCGTTGCAGACCGGCTCGACTTCTCCAATGCAATGGTGGCCGCGTTGCAGCGGTAGCTTGGAAGGCACCAGGCGCAGGAACGTTATCCGACACTGAACGTGCAATGCTCGCCCGATGTTCCCGCCGTACTCGCCGATCCCACCCAGATTCAGCAGGTCGTCATCAATCTGGCAACCAACGCCATGCGGGCGCTGCGGAGTGTGCCCGGCCGCATCGATATCAATCTCGATACCGTGATGCTGGACGCAGCGCTGGCAGCGCTCGATTCCCGTATTGCGAGAGCTGTACCACAAGCATCCCGGGTACACAGTGCGGCTGGTGGTCAGCGATACCGGGCCCGGCATGGATGCCGACACGCTCTCCTGAATATTCGAGCCCTTTTTCACCACCAAGGCAGTGAACGAAGGAACGGGGCTGGGCCTGTCGGTGGTACACGGCATCGTGGCGGGACACGAGCGCGTGATCCAGGTTGTCAGCGCCGCTCGGAGAGCGGGCAAGCTTCCGGATATATATACCCGTTGCCGATACTGACGTCGATACACCAGACGTGCTGCCGAAGCCGGCGTGTGTAAACTAATTTAGAGGCCAACGCGGTGAAAGACTTCTGCGATGTGGTGAAGCGACTGATTGATAACGCCATGGAGGCAACGTAGCGCCCCTGTCCGGATGACAGAATTAACTTGGTCCATCCAAAAAGGCCCAAGATGTGCAATTGCGTTTGCCATCAATCCAATTGGGAAAATCATTCTTGAGACCCGTCGCGTCTAATACATCAGAGCCTGGACTGGGAAGTTCGCATCAGGCACGCGCTCGACATGTTCGCATCAGAAGCACAATTTCTGTTCGACGACGTTGATCACCAGCACGGTTCGCTGGACGGCGAAGACCACAGGGGTGTCCTCCTGTCCTCCCCACTGACATCGCTTTCGGTCGGCGCTGTGATGGTCGAACCCGAGCTTTACAGTTCCCACATGGAGGTTTCTGTCGCGGCCAGCGAAGCCAAGAAACAGGCCAAGCGTATCGGCGGAAATGCACTCTTTGTGGAGCGCCGCTCGCCAAGGCACACACTCAGGCTCTGAAGCGCAATCGTCGCGCTGCTCATTCTGCCGGGCCGCAGCGACGACGCTACTGCTCGCCCAGCTTCCCGGTCAGCGCCAGCAGGCGCAGTTCCTGCTGCACGGTCGCCGTGCGCAAATCAATTTCCGTGAGATGCAACTCCAGGCGCGACCGCGATGCATCGATCAATTCCAGCATGGATCCGCGACCCAGTCGGTAGGCATCGTCGGCCATCTGCCTCAGCGCGGGAATGCGGGCTCCGACATTCTGGTTGAACCGCTCCAGCGACAAGCGTCGCTGCGACAAGGTGTCCAGCAGGCGCTGCAGTTCCACGCCGGCTTCCGCCTCAATCGCCTCGCGCCGACGCTGGGCCGCGTTCAATTCGGCCGCGCTTCGGGCCATGAGTCCTTTGCGACTGTCGGACAGCGGAATCTCCGTCGACAGGCCAATGAAGTTGGCAGAACCGTAGGGCTCGCTGGTCATCTGTCGCCCCAGGCTCAGCACCGGAACGGGTAACGTGTCGCGTTCAGTGCGCTGTAGCGATGCTCTTGCCACATCTTCCTCGCGTCGCGCCGCAATGACCTGCGGATTGCCGGAAAGCAGTTTGTCCCGCCACTCGTTTTTGCTGGTTGACAGACCACTTTGCGTAACCATGCCCACCACACCGGGCCGCCATCCAGGCGCTCCCAGCAATGTCGCCAGTCCGGCTGCCCGGTCGGCCTGATCGGTACGCGCCTCAGCCAGACGGGCGGCAACACCGGCGAGTTCAATTTCCACCCGGGTCAGATCATAGCGACTGGCCACACCGCTTTCCAGGCGTCCGGAAACAACCGTTGCAAGCCGCTGAATCTCCGCCAACGATTCCTCTATTTTCGCAATGCGCTCCTGGCCTGCCTGCATGTCGGAAAACAACTCGGCAGCCCGCAATGCCAGTTCACTTCCCAGCAGTCCGACGCGCGCCCGTGCGGCCAGAATGCCCTGCTCCGCGGCCTCAATGCGCGCACCGCGCTGGCCGGATATCAGGATGGGCAATTCGACGCCAATCTGCTGCTGGCGTGTGCCGTCAAACAAGGTATTGCCACCGCCGGACGGCTTGAAGCGTCCATAGGACAAACTGGGATTGGGCAAGGCGCCCGCAGTGACGCGATCAGCCTCCGCCACGCTGATGCTGAATTGCTCAGCCGCCAGTCGCGGGCTGCGCTCAGCCACCAGTTTCAGCAAGACCGGCAATGTCAGGCGCGCAGGCAATGCCGCTCCCGGCGCCTGGGCCTGGGCCTGGGTCTGGACCTGCGACTGCGCCGGCGAGGCAACAAACCCGGCAACAGTCAGCACGAGTGCAATCAGCCGACGACTCATGATGGCTCTCCCAGATGCTCGTCTTCCTCTTCGGGCGTGGTCAGTTGCTTGGTCGTGATAAAGCTGTAGATGGTAGGCAGCAGAAACAGGGCGACGAACATGGTCGTGAGCATGCCGCCAACCACCACCAGCGCAAAGGGGCGCTGCGTTTCGCTGCCCACGCCCGTCGACAAGGCCATGGGCAACAGACCGACCAATGCCAGCATCGAGGCCATCAATACCGGGCGTAGCCGCTCGGCCGCACCTTCGATCAACGCCGCGAACAGTTCCTGGCCCTTGCGGCGGCGCTCTTCAGCCGCGCTCAGCACCAACACGCCCATCAGCGACACCTGACCAAGCAATGCGATGAAGCCGATCGCCGCGCTCACCGACAAGGCCACATGGGCAGCCAGCAGCGCAAAGGCGCCGCCCGTCAATGCAAATGGAATCGTCATCAGGATCGCCAGCGCGCTGCGCCCCGAGTTCATGGCGCCATACAACAATCCCAGCACCAGCAACAAGGCCACCGGCACCACCAGTTTCAGCCTTGCAATGGCCCGCTTCTGGTTCTCGAATTCACCACCCCAGATAAAGTAATGGCCCTCGGGGGCTTGCACCTTTTGCTTCACCGTGGCGATGGCATCATTTACCACGGACCCCATGTCGCGGCCCTCAATATTGAATTTCAGCGCGAGATAGCGACTGTTGCCCTCGCGGTTGATGGAGGCAATGCCGCTGGTGATCTGGATGTCAGCCAGTTCGCGCAGGGGCACCCGCGCACCGGACTCGCTGACCACCGTAATGGCGCCGACCCGATCGGGGTCCTCACGCATCTTCAGCGGCAGAATCAGGCGCAGCGGCACCGGGCGCTCGCCTTCCCACATGGTTGTGATCACCCGCCCTGCCAGTGCGGTTTCCAGGGTGCGTTGTGCGTCTTCCATGGAGATGCCGGCGCGCGCCAGTGCCGTTCGATTGAAACGCACCTGCAGCTGCGGTGTGGAAGCGTCACGATAAAGATCAAGATCGACGATGCCGGGCACGCTCTTGAGTGCCTCCTTGGAGCGCTCCAGCGTGGCACGCATGCTGGCCAGGTCCGGCCCGAAGATCTTCAACACCACCTTGCCGCGCACGCCGGCCACGGCCTCCTCGACGTTGTCCTTCATCGGCTGCGAAAAGTTGTAGCGAAGCCCCGGTATTTCGATGAGAGACGCGCGCAATTCATCGACCAGCTTGTCCTTGTCCATGTCCTTGCGCCACTGATTGCGCGGCTTGAGACGGATGAAGGTCTCGCTCATATTGACGCCTTCGTTGTCCGTGCCATCCTCGGGGCGCCCCTGTTCGCTCATGGTCCCGCGCACCTCGGGAAACTGCAGAATGCGACGACGCACTTCCAGCAGCATGTCCTGGCCTTTTTCCAGCGAGATGCTCGGGGGCATTTCGACGAACAACTGGATATCGCCTTCGTCCAGTTCCGGCAGAAATTCGGTGCCCAGCCGCGTCAGGGTCAGCGCTCCCAGCGCCAGCAGCACAAAGCCTGCGACCAGCGCGAGCTTGCGACGCTCCAGCAGCCAGCCAAGACGCCTACGATAGGCCGCGCGCAAGCGCTCGGCCCATTGCGGCTCCTGCAATTTCGCATGGTGCGGCCGAAACAGCGCAGCGCACAGCGCCGGCACCAGCGACAGCGAGAATATGAGGGCGCCGATCAGGGCAAATGAATAGGTCAATGCCAGCGGCCGGAATATGCGCCCCTCCACTGACTGCAGCGTGAATACCGGCAGCAAGGCGGCAATGATGATCAGCATGGCATACAGTGTGGGCCGCCCCACATCCACCGCCGAGCGCACCACCAGGCGCAATATGCCGGCGCGGTCGGCCGGCTTTTCATGACGCAAGGCATGGATGATGTTTTCCACCAGCACCACGGCGCCATCGACCAGAATGCCGAAGTCGATTGCGCCCATCGAGATCAGGTTGGCGGGCAGACCCATGGCATACAGGCCGAGAAAGGCCACCAGCAGCGACAGCGGGATCACGACCGCAACGACAAGCGAACCCACCATGCTGCGCAGGAACAGCCACACCACGCCAATCACCAGCAGGAATCCGGTCAGCAGGTTTTCATGAACCGTGGAGAGGGTCAACCCGACCAGGTCAGAGCGGTCATAGAACATCTCCACGCGCATGCCCTTGGGCAGTATGGTCTCGTTCAGCTCCTTGACCTTGGCGTGGATGCCATCGAGCACCCGTGACGGGTTTTCACCCCGTCGCATCCAGATGAAACTTTCAATGGATTCCTTGTCCAGCCCGAACCCCACCGCGCCGCGCCGCGGAGTATAGGACTGCAGCACGGTGGCGATATCGCCAACCGAAACAGGAGTGCCATCCTTGGCCTTGAGCACAATGCGCTTGATATCCTCGGGGGTCTCGAGAAATCCCAGGCCGCGCACGGTCAGTTCCTGATCACCCTGGCGCAGGAAGCCGCCGCCCACGTTCAGATTGGATTTGGCAATGGCCTGCTCGATGTCATTCAGCGTCAGTCCCAGCGAGAACAGGCGAGCCGGATCCGCTTCGACATGCGCCTCCTTGACGTAGCCGCCAAAGGGAACGATGTCTGCGACGCCCGGCACCTGGCGCAGCACACGCACGACGGTCCACTGCATTTCCGCGCGCATCTGATACAGGTCGTGGCGATCACTGACGACGCGGAACTGGTACACCTCGCCCAGCGGCGTTGCCTCAGGGGCCAGTTCCGGCGTCGCGCCAGTTGGCAATTCCACCGTGGCGACCCGCTGCGACACGATGGTCCTGGCCACAAAGCTGCTGGTCTCGTCAGAAAACGTCATGGTGATCAGCGACAGCCCGAACAGACTCTCGCTGCGCATCAGCGTCATGCCTGGCGTGCCATTCAATTCGCGCTCCAGCGGCACGGTGACGCGGCGCTCGATCTCTTCCGGCGCATTGCCGGGCAGCTGGGTAATCACCGTTACCTGAGTATTGGTGACATCCGGGAACGCCTCGATCGGCGTATTGAAGTAGGCGTTCAGTCCGAAGGCGGCAACCACCACGGCGACGAAGATCGCGGCCACCCTGCGGTGGACACAGGTTTCAAGGAAAAGTTGCAGCATGGTCAGAGCAACAATTCAGCTTGCGTGTCGAGCAACAAGGCCCCGCGCACTACAACCTTCTCGCCGGCAACAAGGCCTTGCAGGATGACCACCTTGCCATCCTGGTTGCGTCCGGTCTTTACTTCACGCGACTCGAAGCCACCATCCTCGCGCGCCAGATAAACGACGCGGCGTTTGCCTTCCTTGATCAATACCGCCGAGGCGGGAACGGAAACGCCTTCCTCGGATTTGACGCGCAAGCTGATCTGCGCAAGCATGCCCGAGCGCAAAGCGGCCGGTCTGCTGCCCATGGCCAGATACACCTGCATACGCCGGGATTCCGGATCCACCCGAGGGCTGAAGGACTCGACCCTGGCGGCAACGCGCAGCGACAGCGCCGGGATCTCCACATCGGCCTCCTGGCCGACGCCAATCCGCGAAAGGTCACTCTCAGCCACCTGCGCAACCAGTTGCAACTGCCCCGGATCACCGAGTTCCACCAGCGGGTCACCACCGGGCGCCACCCCGGCTCCTACCGAGGTGCGTATGGCCATCACCACGCCATTGACGGGCGCACGCACAGTTACCTGAATACCCTGGCCGGCGCCAATGAGGTCGACAGCGCCGCGCGCCCGGCCGAGTTCTGCACGCGCCTCTTTCAGGCGCGCCTCGGCCTCGTGGCGCTCGAATTCCAGTCCAACCCCCTTTTCCACCATTTCGACCTGTCGCTTGAAATAGCTTTCCGCCACACCCAGTCGCGTCGTGGCCTGATCCAGCGTGGCGCGCGCGGCCGACGCATCGGCGCTTTCAATGGTGACCATCGGCGTTCCCGCCTTGACGACCTGCCCGCCCTGCACCAGCACTGCGACCACACGCCCCGCCGTTGTCGCACCGACGGCCGCCTGCGCCTGCGGTCGGAAGGTCACCCGCCCCGGCAAGGCCAACGAGTCCGTGGCCTGTGGCGCGCCTACCGTTTCAATCACCAGAAATTGCCGCTGCGCGTCGGCAATTTTCACCGACTGCGGTTTCGCCGCTGGCGCAGCTTCTCCGGACTCAGCCTTGCCTTCGGATGCAGTGGCAGCCGCAGTGGCAGCCTTATCCGCCATCGGTGGATTTTCATTCTTGCCGCACCCCGAAAGAAGCACAGCAAGAACACTGATTAAAGCCAAGCCTGTTTCTGTTTTCTTCACGATTGCACTTTATTCGGACCGGGGATCATGCAGACAGCCGCGTATTCTCCCAGATTATCCTTGCCTAGGCACGCCGCCCCATGAGCCGACCCGTGGGGCGACTCGTATAACGCTGCGCAATTGACACCCGTAATGCGAGTGACTCTCAACAAGCCTGTTATTCATTTCCATCACGACAGTTTGATGACAGCTATGGCTTGAGCAAGTGAGTACTGTCTGTACCCATGAAGCTCGCACGCGTCATCTCATTCAGTTTTGCGCTTCTCCTCGGCTCGTCACCATTCAGTTGGAGCGAGGAGGCGACGCGCACGCTATCACTCTCCTTGACGCAAGCACAGATTCTTCTGGAAAAAAGCAACCGCGAGATCATCGCGGCACGCCTTGCCCTCGAAGTGGCCGGGTCACAAGTATTGCTTGCAGGTGCAAGACCCAACCCCACGCTGGGCGCCCAGATCAGCAGCATCAGTCCTTCTCGCGGGCTGGGCGCTGGCAGTCTGCAGAACAAACAGATGGACAGCATCCTCAGCATCAACCAACTCGTCGAGCGCGGAAGCAAGCGCGAGCTGCGAATTTCAACTGCAGATGCTCAGGTGCTGGCAGCGCAACGCGACCTCACCGAGATCCGGCGACAGCAGCAGCTGGCACTGGGCCTGGCATATTTTGAGCTGAAACTTGCCCTTGAGCGCCTGCGCATACTGCAGGACACCGCCCAGTTGCAGGAACAGGCTGTCACGGCTGCCAAACGCCGTCTTGCCGCAGGCGACGCCGCCGAATCGGAAGTCATCCGCCTCAGCCTGGAGGCACTTCGCGCAAGCAACGATGCCCGAACCGCCCAGGCCGATGTCAGCCGCGCGCGCCAGTCTCTCGGCTTGCTTTTTGGGGCCGATGGGAAGGCCGAACAATGGGTTGCCAGCGACGACTGGCCCGACCACGTCGCTGCGCAGTCCATGGCCGCGCCCGATCCGGCTCGCATTGCATCCAGGGCCGATGTGCGTGCCGCCCAGGCTCGCGTAGCGGCGTCGGAGAAAAACCGGGAATTGGCGCGGCAGTTACGCACACGTGATGTGACAGTTGGAGCGCAGATCGAACGATTTCCGCCAGACGCTGGCGTCAGCTACGGGATCAGCATGAGCATTCCCTTGTTCTCCAATTACCATTTCGAAGGTGAGATTGCCCAGGCCGAAGCGGAACTCACCTCCGCCATGGCCGCGCGCGACCGGCAACTGATGATTGCCATGTCCGACGTCACACGCGCCCAGACCGACTTGATGGCCACAGCGGAACGCCGACATCGCCTCGCCGATGAACTGCTGCCGCAAGCGCGACGCGCCCTGGCGTCGGCGGAATTCGCCTACCAACATGGTGCAACCGGATTGCTGGACCTGCTCGATGCTCGGCGAACGCTGCGCGCTGTCGAATTGGACGCCGCAACCGCGGCGGCCGACTTTGCCAAGGCTCACGTTGCCTGGCGTGCCGCTCAATCTTCGGAACTGGAATCGCCGTGAAATTTCTACCCGCCTCAGTCACGCTGATGCTCCTGTTGCTGCTGTCCGCGTGCAACGCGCCAACAGAACCCCAGGCGGTCAAGCCCCCCACCATCAATGGAGAGGAGATCGGATTCCCGGCTGACAGTCCGCAGATTGCTGTGCTGAGCTCGCAACCGGTAACCGAGGAGCACACCGAGACCCTGCGCTTGCCAGCAAGGATCGTGTGGGACGAAACGCGCACTGTGCGGATATTCGCTCCGATTACCGGACGTATTGTGAAGTTGCTTGCCCAACCCGGCGATGCAGTCAAGGCAGGCAGCGCACTGGCGCTGCTGGCCTCTCCCGACATCGGTCAGGCACAGGCTGATGCCCGGCGCGCTGCCACCGATATGGCGCTTGCCGAAAAGTCGGTGGCACGCAGCAGCGAACTGCTGGAGCACGGCATCATCGCGCGCAAGGATTTTCAAATCGCCCAGGCTGATCTGGATCGAGCGCAGGCTGAACGCGCGCGCACACTGGGCAATCTGCGACTCTATGGCGCGTCCGAGCAGGTCAATCAGGAGTACACACTGCGCTCCCAGATTGCCGGCGTTGTCGTGGAACGCAATGCCAATGCCGGTCAGGAAATTCGCCCCGACCAGGCCCAGCCTGGCAGCCCTGCCCTCTTTGTCGTGACCGATCCAACCCACTTGTGGGTCCAGATCGATGCACCGGAATCCGCACTGGGAAAACTGCGGCCCGGAGCGAAGATTCATCTGCGTGCGGCCAGTCTCGGCGAAAACATGCTGGAGGCACGCATCGAGCAAGTCTCCGATTTTTTTGATCCGCAAGCACGCACCATCCGGATTCGCGCGCGCGTGGACAATCGTGACCGTTTGCTGAAGGCGGAAATGTACGCGACCGCCGAAATCGACGTGGACATGGGTACTTTTGTCCGCGTTCCCGCCAAGGCGGTGTTTCTCAGTGGAAACACACAGTACGTGTTTGTGGATGAGGGATCGGGACAATATCGGCGCCGGGCAGTCAAAGCCGAGGAGGCCGGCTTCGGCAGCATGCGCATCCGCACCGGCCTCGCGCCCAACGCCCGCGTGGTGACCGACGGCGGGCTGTTGTTGATGCAGCTTTTGAGCGTGTCGCGGCGATGATCAAGAAAATCGTCGCATTTGCACTGAATCAGCCGCTCTTCATCGCGCTGGGCGCGCTGCTCTTCATCGGCGGCGGGATGATTGCGTTCAAGAGCCTCCCGGTCGAGGCTTTTCCCGATGTGACTGATACCCAGGTCACCGTCATTTCACTCTATCCAGGGCGTGCTGCCGAAGAGGTTGAGCGGCAGGTCACCATGCCGCTGGAAGTGGTTCTCTCGGGGATCCCGAATGCGATTCGGGTGTTTTCCCATACGCAGTTTGGCCTGTCCTTCATCGTCGTCACCTTCAATGACAAGCCCAACGATTACTTTGCCAGGCAACAGGTCATTGAACGGCTGCGCGAAGCCGACCTGCCGGAAGGCGTCAATCCGTCACTGGCCGCCCTCAGTTCGGCCATCAGCGAGATCTATCGCTATCGCCTGAAGGCAGACAACCTGTCTCCGACCGAATTGCGCACGCTGCAAGAATGGGTCATGGAGCGCCAACTCAAACAGGTGCCCGGCGTTGCCGACGTGGTGAGTTTCGGCGGCGCGATCAAGACCTATGAAGTCCAGCCCGATTTTGCGCGCATGCGCGACTACAAGGTCACCCTGGAGCAGCTCACCAATGCACTGGGGCAATCCAATGCCAATGCTGGCGGCGGCTATGTTGAACATGGACGCCAGCAGTATCTGATTCGGGGCATCGGCCTGCTGCGCAGTGCGGCCGAACTCGAAACTGTCGTCGTCACCCAGTTCAATGGCATTCCGGTGCAAGTCAAGGACATCGCCACCGTCAACGTTGGCGGTGTGCCGCGCCAGGGTGTCGCCGGTCAGGACGACGCCGATGATGTGGTCAGCGGCACCATCCTGATGCGCAAGGGCGAGAATCCTTCCACGGTACTGACCGCCATCAAGGACAAGCTGGACGACATCCAGCGTTCCATGCTGCCCAAGGGTGTCGAAGTCAAGCCCTTTTATGACCGGTCATGGCTGATCGATCGCACGCTGAAGACGGTCTTCACCAATCTGCTGGAAGGGGCCATGCTGGTCTGCCTGGTGCTGTTTCTGTTCCTGGGCAACTTCCGGGCCGCGGCGATTGTCGCAACGGTCATACCGCTGGCGCTGCTGTCGACTTTCCTCGGCCTGACCATCGTCGGCATCCCGGCCAATCTGCTGTCGCTGGGCGCAATGGATTTCGGCATCATCGTGGATGGAGCGGTCATCATTGTCGAACATATCTTCTCGCGCCTGACGACACTGCCCGAGCATACCAACGCCAAAACGCGGCTGGCCACCGTGCTGAACGCTACTGTCGAAGTGGGCAGACCGACACTGTTCTCCATGCTCATCATCATTGCGGCGCATATCCCGATCTTTACGCTGCAGCGCCATGAAGGCCGAATTTTCGCGCCCATGGCGTATTCGGTGACTTCAGCACTGATCGGTTCCCTGCTGGTGTCGATGACGGTGGTGCCGCTGCTATGCCTGTGGCTGCTGCGTGGCAAGCTGCCGCACGGAGAGAACCGGCTGATGCGCGGATTAAAGCGCGTCTATGCGCCGGCACTGACCTGGGCGCTGTCCCGGCGCCGCGCCGTACTGCTTATTGCCGGTGTGGCGCTGGCCGCCAGCCTTGCGGTCATTCCGCGCCTGGGCAGCGAGTTCCTGCCCGAGCTTAATGAGGGTTCGGTGTGGCTGAACGTCCAGCTCGAACCCAGCGTATCGGTCAGCGAAGCGCAGGAAACCGCGCATCGCGTCCGTGATGCCGCTCGCACGGTCCCGGAAGTTCGCAGCGTCTATTCAAAGCTGGGGCGTCCCGAGGACGGCACCGACCCAAAAATCGCCAGCCAGATCGAAGCGCTGGTCGATCTGTACCCGGAAGAGCAGTGGAAGCGCAAGATCTCCAAACATGAAGTGCTGTCCCAGCTCGACTATGCCCTGCAAGGTATTCCGGGTGTGCAGATTTCCCTGTCGCAACCCATACGCGACAACGTGCTGGAAAGCATTTCCCAGGTCGACGGACAGATCGTGGTCAAGATCGTCGGCGATGATCTCGACAAGCTGCACGAATACGGTCTGCAGGTGCTGCGCAGTATTCGACCAGTGGAAGGCGTAACGCGCGCCTTCATTGATCGCGAAGGACAGTTGCCACAGTACCAGGTGATCGTGGACCGGGCGCGCGCGGCACGCTATGGCCTGAATGTCCAGGACATCGAATCGGTCATCCAGACGGCACTGGGCGGAAAGAACACCACTTTCATCTGGGAAGGCGAGCGGCGGTTCTCGGTGACCTTGCGCCTGGCTGAGAATTCGCGCGCACTTGACCGGCTTGCCACGATTCCGGTGACCACGGCGGCAGGTGCATTCATTCCGCTCTCCGAAGTGGCCACCTTCCGCACCACCAGCGGCGCCATGGACATCGGCCGCGAGAACGGCCGCCGCGTTCTGTCGGTGGGCGTCTTCATTCGCGATCGCGATATGGGAAGCGTGGTCAAGGACATGCAGGACCGCGTCAAGACCTCGCTGAAAATGGACAGCGGCTACAGCATCACCTGGGCCGGCGAATTCGAGAACCAGCAACGCGCGATGGCGAGACTGGCATGGGTGGTTCCCCTCTCGATTTTGGTCATATTCCTGTTCCTGTTTGATGCATTTGGCTCACTCAAGAGCGCGCTGTTGATCATCGCCAATATTCCTTTTGCCATGATCGGCGGCATCTTTGCCTTGCTGATTACCGGCATCCCGCTATCGGTTTCCGCTGCCATTGGTTTCATCGCGCTGTTCGGGCAGGCCGTACTCAATGGCGTGGTCATGCTGTCCTATTTTGGCCAGCTTCGCGAGCGCGGTGAAACGCTCTATGAAGCCGTCAGAAAGGGTTCGCTGGATCGCCTGCGCACCGTCCTGATGACGGCCCTGCTGGCCATGCTCGGCTTGCTGCCCATGGCCCTGTCCACCGCCATTGGCTCCGAGACGCA
>CANKAJ010000052.1 GCA_947479645.1 Betaproteobacteria bacterium
CCGGCATCACTGGTTCAGCCGGTTGTCGTGAAGCTGAATGAGGTCATCAATGAAGCGCTGAAAGTCCCGGCCAATCAGGCCGCGCTGGGGAAGCAGGGCATGTATCCGCTGACCGATACGCCGGAAGGATTTCAACGCCTGATTGCACAGGAACTGGCCACCTGGGGCGATATCGTCAAGCGCCTGCCGCCGGAAAATTGATTGTCTGCGCCGAGCCACTGCGCCGAATGATGAGGGTCCCATGAGCATGCGTTTCTGGTATCAGTCGATGACCAACCTCGGGCGTCTCCCGAACTACAAGGATTCCCTGCAGCGGCATGCGCTGCGCGTGTGCCAGGAGGGGGTTGAGGTGAGTGTCCACGGCATGTCGGAGGCCTGGTTCGCCGAACACATGCCGACCGAGATGTACCGCTACGCCTACGCCAAGCATGTCATTCAGAACGAGGTCTTCGGCATCTGCCGGCGTGCCCAGGCGCAGGGTTACGATGCGGTCATCCTGGGCAGTTTCAGCGAGCCGTTTCTGGGCGAAATACGCTCATTGCTGGACATCCCGGTGGTCGGCATGGCGGAGAGTTCAATGCTGCTGGCCTGCTCCCTGGCTGAACAATTCAGCCTGATCGCCATCGGCACCGCGCAACTGGTGCGCCTCAGACATGTGATCGAGCGCCATGGCCTGGGCAATCGCCTGCGCGACATCGTGCCGCTTGAGCATCCGGTGCATGAGAAGGAACTGGACGATGCATTCAGGAATCCGCGAGCGGTCATTGATGAATTCACCGCCGCCGCGAAAAAAGCGGTGGATGCCGGGGCCGATGTCGTCATCGCCGCCGAAGGGGTGTTGAATGAAGTGATGTTCTGGAACGACGTGAAGTCCATTGACGGCGCCACCGTGCTCGACGCAGTCGGCGCCAGCCTGCTCTACGCGGAACTCATGGTCAACATGAAGCGCAAAATGGGAATGGGCGTGGGGCGTCGCTGGGCTTATGCGATACCGCCGGCCGATGTTCTGAAAGTGCTGGACGCGGGTTCTGCCGGTTTCTGAAATGCGTTTACATCGCGAGGATGGTGCTCAGGGGCTTCGACAGGCGCCGCGGTGACAGGGTTGCCACGTTGCCGGCGTGGCGACGCCGTTGTCCATGGACCTGAATAGGGCCAGATGCGGTTCGGCTTCCCGCGCGCCGGGGCCTTCGGTCCAGTGCGACATCCATACCAGTCGGTCCGTGCCCCAGCGACACCTCTACATTCAGCACCTGGCGAGCCCCCGCGGTCCCACGCAACGGGAATACCGCTTCCAGCAATACAAACATGCCGTACTCATGTAGGAGCAACCACCCACGCTGGTGCCATCGATGCAGCGCGGCAGGTTGCCGAGGTATTCGGACAGCTCGTTGGGGTTGGCTTGCGCGGACAGCAGACTGTCCACATCGGACAGTTTCAGCCCGGCATCCGCCAATGCGTTGCGGATGGCTTCGGCGTGCAGTGACAGGCGCCAGTGCTGCGGCAGCACGCCCAGCTTGTCGGTCTCGGCAGCGCCGACGATGGCCACCTCGTGGTTCAAGTCACAGGCGGCGCTCATGCAGCGGCACTCCTGAAGATGGGGAAGCTGATGGTATCGGTGACACGCCCGAAGCCGACCGTGTCCGGCGTGCCGATCGGTGACGCGGATGCGCTCCTTCAAATATAAAGCGGCCACAGGTCGGGGTGCAGCGAAGCTTGACAAAATGGGTACGCGCAGAGTTTACTGACTCAGAATACTGCCAGTGAGTAGTATGGCATTTTCAGCAATGCAATCCGCTGTGAAAACTGAGCAGGGATATGAGCCAGAACGCCACTACCGCACTCACCGCCTCACTCGGGCGCTTTGTAGAACAGCTGCGCTTCGAGGACATCCCGCCGCAAGGCGTGCAACGCGCCAAGGCGTCCATTCTGGATGCCGTCGGTTGTGCGCTGGCCGGCTCCGGCACACACGAAGCCATCGCGGTGCGCGCCATGATCAGTGCCGACGGCAGTGCGTCCATCGCACAGTTGTTCGGTCATGCCATGCGCGCGGCGCCAGCGGCTGCGGCAATGGCCAACGCGACGGCCGGACACGCGCTGGACTACGATGATTCGTCACCGCCCATGATCGGGCATCCGTCGGTGACGCTGGCCGCGGTGCTGTTTGCGCTGGGCGAGCGCGAGCAGCGTTCCGGGCGCGATGTCATCGCCGCCTATGTCGCCGGTCTCGATGTCGGTGCGCGCCTGGGCCGGCACCTCAATCCTTCGCACTATGCGGCCGGGTGGCATGCCACGGCGACGCTGGGGACCTTGGCCGCCGCGACGGCGGCGGCCCATCTGCTCAAACTGGACGCCCGGGGCGTGCGCACTGCGGTCGGCATCGCTGCGTCGAGCGCCGGCGGCATACGCAAGAATTTCGGTTCCATGGTCAAACCGCTGCACGCGGGCTTCGCCGCGCGCAACGGCGTGGTGGCGGCGCTGCTGGCGGCCAACGGGCTGACCGCCGATCTTGACGCGCTTGATGGTGAACGCGGTTTCATCGATGTATTCAAGGGCGCTGACATTCCCGATTTGAGCGCGGTGAGTTTCGATGTTGCCCAGCCGCTGGAAATCGTTGCGTCCGGCGTGGGCATCAAGCGTTATGCCTGCTGCGGTTGCACGCATTCGGCTCTCGATGCGATATTGGAACTGCGCCGCGAACACCGCATCGACCCGAAGAAAGTCGCGCGCGTCGAATGCACCATGAACACGCTGGTGCCCGATATCCTCGTGCATCACCGGCCGGCCACGCCGGCCCAGGCCAAGTTCAGCATGGAGTACTGCCTGGCCGTGGCCCTGATCGACGGCGACTGCGGCATGGATCAGTTCACCGAAGCACGTGTAGCGGACAAATCAGTGCGTGCCCTGATGCAGCGGGTGGAACCCGTGGTCGATGCGGCCATTGCGTATCGCAACGGTGTTTATCCGGGAACGGTGAGTATCCATTTCATTGACGGCACGAGCGTTGCGGGGCATGCCGAGGAGGCCATGGGGCATCCCGACAAGCCGCTGGATCTGGACGGCTTGCGCCTGAAATTCATGAGCTGCGCGCAGCGCGCGCTCTCTGCAGGTCGCGCCACGGCGGCGTTCCAGGCGCTGGCTGATCTTGAACAGACCAGCGATGTTGGGCGCGTGGCTGGATTGCTTGCTGCGGGATCCTCGTAAGCGGCAGTCTCAAAATCAGAAGTGATGCTTTTCTCAGAGGTCGCGGTATGAGTGCGGATGGGGTCATCTTGCGCACTCATACCGCCACCAGCATGGACGTGTATTTGTTGTTCGAGCTGGTTACTACTACTCGATCTGTTTGCGCTTGCGTCCCTCGCATCTTGATACGGATGAAAAGCCATCCGTATCAAGATGCGAGGTCTGGGAAAATCTTTCATATTACAGAATGACTGACACGGACTGATCGAGGAGGACAGCATGAATCTGCGTCATATGGCTGCGGCAGTGATGGCATGTTCGGTGTTGGGAGTGGCGCCGTGATGCTTGAAGGCAACTTTAAAATTGTCATTCTGAGCGAAGCGAAGAATCTGCTTCGGCCTGCGCCCCGAAAGAAGTCCTCCTGGGGGACGGCCTCAGAATGACAAATTGATCTTATTGGGGATGTCCTGAAATGAGTTCTCAAATGCGCGCCATCGTCATCAATGAGTGGACTTCGCCGGACCTCCTGGTGGCCAGCGATGCTGCCATACACGAGTGCGGGCCTGGCGAGGTGCGCATCCGCGTGCAGGCGGCAGCGGTCAGTTACTCATTGTCGCTGCTGGTGCAGGGCAAGTATCAACGCAAGCCGGCGCTCCCGTTCATTCCCGGTGGTGCGGCGGCCGGCTACATCGATGCAACCGGTCCGGGCGCGCAGCGATTTCGCGCGGGTGACCGCGTTGTTGCGTCACTGGAATACGGCGGGCTGGCCGAATATGTTGTGGTTGCCGAGGCCAATGTCTATGCCATTGCGCAGGCGCTGGCATTCAGCAATGCCCCGGCGCTGGTGACTGCGTACAACTCGGTGCTGGCGGCGTTTGCATGGCCGCACCTGCTCAATCTCAAGGCCGGCCAGACGCTGCTGGTGCATGGTGCCGCGGGCGGTGTCGGCACGGCGGCAATCGAGATGGCGCGCGCCATGGATGTCGCTGTCATCGCCACGGCCAGCAGCGAAGCAAAACGCCACTGGGCGCTGGCACACGGCGCGGGGTACGCCATTGATTCGGATGCAACGAAGCTGCGTGACACCGTGATGCAACTCACTCAACGCAAGGGTGTGCATGCGGTGCTCGACCCGGTGGGCGGCGCGCTGTTCATGGAGTCCTTGCGCTGCCTGCGGCCCGAAGGGCGCATCGTGCCCATCGGATTCGCCAGCGGCCAGATTCCGCAAATTCCGGCCAACCTGTTGCTGGTGAAGAATATCGCGGTATGCGGCCTGTACATGGGGTATTACAAGATTGACGAGCGCGAACGCTTCGAGTCGCAGGTGCGGCAGATATTCGACCAGCTGGGTGTGTGGGTGGTGCAGGGGAGTATCAGGCCTGAGGCCACGGCCGTATTCGCGCTTGACGCAATACGCGATGCGTTCGCCGAGGTGTTGAAGCGCGAGCATATCGGTCATGTGGCCGTCGTCATGGACGGGGAAGCCAGGCGACTGGGGTTGGGCTGATTGTCTGCAGCCCTTGGCGAGATCAGCGCCGCCTACATGGCGGGATCGCTTGAATAAATATGATCAATATGGAATAAGTAATGTTATTCCATATATATTCAAAGAATATTTGTGATCATGTCTATTTCTTGTTGGATGTCTTCTGCACCGTCGCCCCATCGCGCAGCAGCGCGGCGATTTCGCCTTCGGAATAACCCAGCTCGGCCAGTACCGCCGTTGAGTCCTCGCCGATGGCCGGGCAATGAAAGGGGGCTTGCGGCACACCGGGCATGCGCGGGATGGGTAGCCGCCCCATGCCGGGTTGCTCGATCCAGGTGAACGGGTTGGTGGCGGCGACGCGCGGGTCGCGCAGCAGGTCGTCGTAGGTCGTGACGATTTCATTCAGCAGGCCCAGTTCGGTGAAGCGCGTATTCCAGTATGCGGATTCCTGCGTCAGCAAGGCGGCAGCCACCGTGGCGTTGATTTCCACGTGACAGGCGATGCGGCCCGCGGCAGTGGCGAAGGCCGGGTTCTGTGCCATTTCAGGGTGTTCAATGGCTGCGCAAAAGCGTGGCCAGTGTTCGTCCTTGGAGAGCACCAGGTTGATCCAGCCGTTCGCTGTGCGAAAGGTGCCGGTCGGGCAGGACGTCGGTGGTGCCGGCTTGTCACCGCCGGCGACGTGTTGCAGCAGTCGCACCGACTGCATGGCCAGCGCGGACTGCAGCAGGCTGCAGTCGATGTGCTGCCCGCGGCCGTGATCGCGCCGTGCATACAAGGCCATCGCGATGGCCTGGAAGGCGAACAGGCCGGTGACGAAATCAATGGGCCAGGTCGGGAGTCGATGCGGCAGGCCGTCGCTCTCGCCAAGGTTGACGCTCATCAAGCCGCAGAAGGCCTGGATCACCGCGTCGGTGGCCGGACGCTCGCGCATCGGGCCTTCCTGCCCGAATCCCGAGATCGACGCGTAGACCAGGCTGGGGCGCGCACGGCAGAGCGTGGCATAACCGAAGCCGAGGCGATCGATGACGCCGGGGCGGAAACTTTCCAGGAACACATCGGCATTGGCAACGAGACGATGCAGCACGGCAGACCCGGCGGGCTGCTTGAGGTCGAGCACGATGGAGCGCTTGCCGGAATTGGTGGGCAGGGACAGCGTGCTGAAGTCGCCCGATGCGATGCCGCGCTCGCGCGACCAGTCGCCCTGCGGGGGTTCGACCTTGATGACCTCGGCGCCATACTGCGCCAGCATCATGGCGGCGCCGGGGCCGGCCAGGCCCTGGCTGGCATCGACGACTTTGATTCCCGCAAACGGTAGTGCGTCACTCAAGGGTATCTCCAATAATTTCAATATTGTCATTTCGAGCGAAGCGAGAAATCCGCTTTTCGTCGTGCGCAAGAAGTATCCCCCAGGGGGGCTGCCTCAGAATGACTGTGTTTAGAGTTTTCCTCAAGATGAGGCTCGCATGTTGTGAACGTGTGGAATGCGCGCCAACGCGGACATGCTCATTCTCCCTTGATGCCGGCTTCGCGCACGATGCGCGACACGCGCTCACGCTCCACGCGCATGAACTCGGCCATCGCCTCGGGCGTGCTGGTATTGCGATCGAAGCCGATCTTGGCGAAGGCCGCCTGTGTGTCATCGCCTTCCACACTCTTTCGGATATCGGCGCTGATGCGCGTGACCAGCGCACGCGCCATGCCGGCGGGGCCGAGGATGCCTGACCAGGAATCCATTTCCACGCCGGGAAAGCCGGCTTCCGCGCTGGTGGGCACATCGGGCAACTGCGGCGCGCGCGCGGCCGAAGCCGTGACCAGCGCGCGCAGTTTGCCGGCCTTCACCTGCTCTGCCGCGGTAGGGGCGGAGGCGAACATCACCTGGATGGTATTGCCCAGCAATGCGCTCATGGCCGGTCCGGCGCCATTGAAGGGCACGTGGACGATGTCGGTGCCGGTGGTCAGCTTGAATAATTCAGTGGCCATCTGTGGCGCGCTGCCGATGGCCGAGGAGCCGTAGTTGAGCTTGCCCGGCTGCGCCTTGGCCAGCGCCACCAGGTCCTTGGCCGTGCGTGCCGCCACTGCAGGGTTCACCACGAGCACATAGCGTATCGAAGTCAGCATCGACAGCGGCGTGAAGTCGCGCAGCGAGTTGTAGGGCGCCTTGTCCGGATAAATCAGTTCATAGGCGCCGTGCGAGGCGCCGCCGCCCAGCACCAGGTTGTAGCCATCGGGGGCCGACTTGGCGACGAAGGCCGAGCCCAGTGTGCCCGAGGCGCCGACGCGATTGTCGATCAGCACCGGCTGGTTCCACATCGCCGACAGGCGCTGTCCCAGCAGACGCCCGGCAATGTCGGTGGTGCCGCCGGCGGCGTAAGGCACGACGATGCGCACCGGTTTGTTGGGGTAGGCCTCCTGGGCAAGCAGGCCCTGGGCCTGCATCAGCGTCAGTGCGGTCAGCGCCGCTTTCAGGGTGATGTCTGAGATTCGGTATGCTTTCATCGCGTTCCCCTTATCGTGATCTCATCGTGAACTCATCTTGAATTAATGCATCGCGATTCATCGCGACGTGGTTCGGTTCGGCCAGGATAGAGTCAGACCACGCTGGGTCTTGCGTAGACGCGGCCTTCGTCAGGCCACCATACTACCGCCGCGGCCTTGAGTTCAGCCATGGCCTGGGCCGACAGCCCCAGCAGCTTGTCCAGAATCAATGGCGTGTGCTCGCCCAGTCCCGGCGCCGGCGCGAAGGCCGTGTGCGGGTGGCCGGACAGTTTGACCGGGTCGCCGGCCACCTGGAGGTCCTTGCCAATGGGATGTTCGAAGCCGACCAGCATATTGCGCAAGGCCACGTGCGGGTGCGCGAACGCCTCGCGTATCGAGCACACCGTTGCGCCGGGTATGCCGGCATCGATGAAGCGTGTTTGCCAGTCCGCGGCATCGCGCGTGGCGATCACTTCTGACGCCGCACTGTTCAGCGCCTGCTCGTTGGCCTGCCGATCGGGTTCGGTACGAAAGCGCGCGTCGGTGAGCCATTCCGGCTTGCCCATGACGTCACAGGCGGTTTCCCAGAATTGTTTGGTAATGCCAAGCACGAACCAATGTCCGCAGCGGGCGCGGAACGGTCCGTAAGGCATGGCGCCATTGCCGCCGCGATGCGGCTCGGGTCCGTAGACGCGTCCCGCACCCAGCGCCGGTGGCACGCGATAGGCGTTCATCGCCAGCTGTGCGTCGAACAGCGCCACATCCAGCGTCGCGCCGCTGTGCGTGCGGCGTCGGCGCGCCAGCGCCGCGAGCACACCGGCTGCGCCATACAAGGCGCCGGCGATGCCGCCGATGGGATTGCCGCAACGCACCGGCAGGCTGGCCGGATCGGTGCTGCCGGTAATGCTCATGCCGCCGCCCATGGCCTGTATGGTGGCGTCGTAGGCGGGGAATCCGGCCAGCGGCCCGCTGCGCCCGAAACCGGTGACCGAGCAGCAGATCAGTTGCGGATTGATGGCGCGCAGCGTGGCCGGGTCGGCGCCCATGCGTTGCGTGACTTCCGGCCGGAAGTTGTCGTAGACCACGGCGGCGCTGCGGGCGAGACGGTGCAGCAGCTCGCGTCCGGCGTCCTTCTTCAGGTCCAGCGACAGCGACAGCTTGTTGCGGTTCATGCCCCAGAAATACGCCAGTGGCTCGGGCACCGGCGAGCGTGCCGGCGTTGGCGCGGTGTTGCTGCCGGGCAGGCGTTCCAGCTTGACGACGGTGGCGCCAAGGTCGGCCAGGATCTGCGTGCCCATGGTGCCGGCGGGCTCGTCGCCACACAGTTCCAGCACCAGGGTGCCGGCCAGCGGCCCGCGTCGTGGCGCCAGTGCGGCGATTTGCTGTTCGATTGGCTCAGTCTGTGCGGCGCTCATGAGTTGCGTACTCCGGCGT
Organism: Betaproteobacteria bacterium; assembly: GCA_947479645.1. Classification (GTDB taxonomy): domain Bacteria; phylum Pseudomonadota; class Gammaproteobacteria; order Burkholderiales; family SG8-39; genus CAIYPG01. The sequence continues at coordinate 8,576 of CANKAJ010000052.1, forward strand.
TGCGTACTCCGACGATGCCTTTGGCCGCCAGCGCCTGCACCTGCTCACTGGCCAGGCCCAGCCATTGCATCAGCACGGCACCGCTGTCTTCGCCGGCCAGCGAGGGCGCCTGTTGCGCGCGCGCGGCTTCCCCTTCGAAATGCAAGGGGCTGCCTGCCACCGGCACGCGCCGGCCGGCGTCATTCTCGAGGTCGATGCGCATGCCGCGTGCCGCCGCCTGCGGATGAGCGAACGCGCCGGGAATATCGAGCACGCGCCCCATGGGAATCTGTGCTGCGATCAACAGGGCTTCCCAGTCGGCTGCGGGCTTTTTCAGCATGATGGCTTCCAGCAATGCATCCAGCGCCGCCTGGTTCTGCTGCCGGTCCGCGAGGGTGCGAAAGCGTGAGTCGCTCGCGAGTTCGGCATGACCGATGGTGGTGCAGAACGCAGTCCAGAAATTGCTGGATGGCGCGATGGCCAGCCATTGGCCGTCGCCGCAGCGAAACGGACCATAAGGCACGGTGCCGGCACCGCCCTTGCGCGGCGAGGCCGGTGCGAATTCCATGTTGCTGCCGAATACCTGCGGCACGCGATAGCAGTTCAGCGCCAGTTGCACATCGAGCAGCGCGATGTCCACATTTTGTCCGACACCGGTGCGCTCGCGCTCTTCCAGCGCGGCCAGCACGCCGATGACGCCGTAGATGGCGCCGGCGATGTCGCCGATGGGCACGCCCCAGCGGCTCGGTTCCGAATCGGGTTCACCGCTGCCGGTGATGCTCATGACGCCGGACAGCGCCTGCACCGTGATGTCATAGGCGCCGACGCGACTCCACGGGCCTTCCGCGCCGAAACCGGAAATCGAGCAACTGATGATTTTCGGATTGATCCTGGCAAGCTGCGGGTAATCGATGCCCAGGCGCCCGGTGACGCCGGGCCGGAAATTGTCCCAGACCACGTCGCTGACCTTTACGAGGTCGAGGAACAGTTGGCGGCCTTCCGGGTGCTTGAGGTCCAGGCAGATGGCGCGCTTGTTTCTTTGCAGCGCCCACAGAAATCCTTCGGGTTCGCTGATGGGCGCGTCAACGTCGGGGGCCGGGGAGGACTCCGCGCCAACCGGTTCGATTCGGATCACGTCCGCGCCCAGTTCACCGAACATCTCGGTGCCATAGGGGCCGGCAACCACAGTGGACAGATCGAGTACCCGCAAGCCGCGCAGCGGCGCTTCCGTTGTCACCGCATCCATTGCCATCGATTCCGTTGTCACTGTGCCATTTCCTTTAAACCACCCCGTCGGATTGACAAGCGGCTGACCCTCACCTAGATTTCTGACTCTACCCGTTGGTAGAATGTTAATTGATGCTACTGACCGATAGCAGCAAAGTCAATCTGGAGTCAGTCATGGCCATTCCGTCTGCGATCGCTGCCAGTGAAGAAACCCCCGAAGAGTCCCGGGAGGCAAAGCGCCTTGGCATCCTCAAGGCCGCGGCACGCATTTTCAATGAGCGCGGCTATCACCAGACCTCGGTGGCTGATGTCGCCGAAGCGCTCGGCGTCAGCAAGCCGTTCCTCTACTACTACCTGAAGAACAAGGACGACATCCTGTTCGAGTGTTTGCGCATCGCCACCGAAGAGTTGCACCGCATGCTCGACAGCGTGCATGCCGCGGACCTGTCCGGCTGGGACCTGCTGGTGCGTCTGCTGCGTGGTTACGCACAGGTGATGACGACGGATTTCGGCATCTGCCTGATCCGTAATACCGCACCGGGCTTCCTGTCGCCGCAGGCGCGTGACAAGTTGTGGACCGGTCGCCGTCGCCTCAACAGCGAGGTCGAGCGCATCATCGCGCAGGGTATCGCCGACGGTTCCATCCGCAACTGCGATCCCAAGATCGCGTCATTCGCGCTGTTTGGCGCCTTCAACTGGATCAGTTTCTGGTATCGCGACGATGGCCCGCTCAATGCCCAGACCATCGCCGACTATTACATCAACCTGTTCGCGCGCGGCATCGTGCCGGCGGACGTGCAGGAAAAATAATTTTTCAAAAGGAAAAATGCATGCGTCCATTCGAAGGCATACGCGTACTGGATTTCACGCGAGTCGTATCCGGCCCCTATTGCACGCAGATGCTTGGCTACCTTGGCGCCGAGATCATCAAGATCGAGGATCGTGATGGTGACAGCACGCGTCGCGGTGCCGGCGATGCCGTCCTGAAAAAAGAGAACATGAGCGCCACCTATCTGATGTTCAACGCCGGCAAGAAATCCATGACGCTGGACCTGAAGCAACCGGAGGCCAGGGAAGTCGTCATGAAGCTGGCGCGTAGCGCCGATGTCTTGGTCGAAAATTTTCGGGCCGGCGCCATTGACCGTCTCGGCCTGGGATACCAGGCGATACGGCGTGAAAACCCCGGCATCATCTACTGTTCCATTTCCGGTTTCGGCCAGTCCGGACCGGACGCCACCGCGCCGGCCTTCGATGGCAACATCCAGGCCATGAGCGGCATGATGGCGATGACCGGAGAGCCCGATGGCGCGCCCATGCGTGCCGGTTACAGCGTTTGCGACACGGCCACGGGATTGAATGCGGCCCTTGCCATCTCCGCCGCGCTGTACCAGCGCAGGGACAGCCATGAAGGCCAGCATATCGACGTGGCCATGCTCGATTCGGCCATTTCGCTGGCGTCGCAGACGATTGGCCCGTGGCTCAATGGCGGCATCGTGCAACCGCGCCGGGCCAATCTCTCCATCAATTTCGAGCCGATTGCGGACGCCTTCCAGACGGCCCAGGGCGCCATGATCCTGGCGATCATGCGCGATGAGCATGTCAAGCTGGCCCTGCGCGCGCTGGGGATGGAGCAGTTCATCAGCGATCCGCGGTTTGCCACGCGCGACGCGCGCGTGAGCAACGCAAAGTTCATCCGGGATCTGGTGCAGGCGGAGTTGATGAAAGCGCCCGCGTCGCAATGGAAGCTTCGCTTCGATGAGGCGGGTGTGCCCTGTTCGCCGGTGCTGGAAACACCGGAGGCACTGTCGCAGCCGCAGGTGCAGCACCGCGGGCTGGTGCGCGAGTCAATCGACGCAAAAACGGGGCAGACCATGCGCATGCTGAATGCACCGTTCCAGTTTGCTCATGACGGACCCGAACCCAACTTCCCGCCGCAACGCCTGGGCACGCACAATGAAGAAGTCCTGACCGAACTCGGCTACAAGGCTGACGATATTGCCGATCTGGCCAGGCGCAAGGTCATCTAGGGAATTACTGAACAAGGGGGCGACACCCCCTTGTATATCCCCCACTTCAGAGGAAACACTTTGCACGCTTTCTCCAGTGTTGAGACTTGTTCAGTGTTTCCACAGGCCACATAGTAAAGTTCTCGCCGGCGGCAAAAGGGAATATGCTGATCCGCCGGTATGCAGTTTTACCGGTTGCCTGCTTCATCGAATGCATCAACGCTTTCACGATTGCAGTAATCAGAAGAGGAAAATAATGATACGCATCCTGGCAGTTGCATTGCTTGCAGTAATTGGCATTTCCACTGTTTTCGCGCAGGGCAATTATCCGAACAAGCCGATGCGCTGGATTGTTCCCTATGCCCCCGGTGGCGGTACCGATGTGATTGCCCGGCCGATTTCCATCAAGCTTGGCGAAGTGCTGGGTCAACCCATTGTGTATGACAATCGTGGTGGCGGCGGCGGACTGATCGCCGGGGAATTCGTCGCCAAGTCGGCGCCTGACGGCTATACCCTGCTGGTGGGTTCAGGCAACACGCATACGTTTCCGACGCTGTTGTTCGAGAAAGTGCCCTACGATCCGGTCAAGGATTACCAGCCCATCACCAATTTCGTTGACGTTCCCAATGTGCTGGTGGCCATACCGAGCTTCGGGCCGAAAACCATCCAGGAACTGGTGGCCTACGGCAAGGCCAATCCGGGCAAGATCAATTGGGCCTCATCGGGCAACGGGGCCGGAGGCCATCTGGCGCTGGTGCTGTTCGCGCAGGAAGCCGGCATCAAGGTCATTCATGTGCCCTACAAGGGGGCAGGGCCGGCGGTGACGGCGCTGCTGGGCGGCGAATCGGATCTGCTGTTTGCCAATACCGGCGTATTCATGTCGCATATCAAGGCCGGCAAGCTGCGTCCCATCGGCGTGTCGGCGCTGACACGGCTGCCGCTGTTTCCCGATGTGCCCACGCTGGATGAGTCCGGCTTTGCCAAGTTTGAATCGGCCACTTACTATGGCCTGATGGCGCCGGCGGCAACACCCAAAGCCATCATCACGCGACTGCACGCGGAACTGGCCAAGATCATCCTGTCGGCAGAGTCCAGGGAAAGACTGGCCAGCGTCGGGGCCATCCCGGTTGGGAATACTCCGGAGCAGTTCGCCGAAATGCTGCGCCAGGATGTGGCCAAGTGGTCCAGGATCGTCAAGGAACACAACATCAAGCCGGATTGAGACTGCGAAGCGGTCAGCACGTAATCATTTCGCCTGCTGACTGCCTTCGGGCACGCGGGTCTTGCGCATCATCAAACCGCTTGCCGCCAGCACGGCAGCATTGGACAGGAAGACCGCGCTGTAGCCAAACGCGGCACCCACGCTGCCGAATACCACGGGTACCACGAGATGGGTGGTATTGCGCACGGTCTTGTGAATGCCCAGCGCCTCCGCGACCCGCCCCTCGGGGCTGAGCAGATAGAGCAGCGACAGCGTCATGGGGAGCGAGCAGCCCACGCCGAGGCCCAGTCCGAAGGCGATCATGGCGAGGACATAGGGGTCGGCAAACATGGGTAGCAGCGTGAAGGCCAGCGCCGAGATGAATACGGCCAGCGTCAGTATCCTGATCTCGGGCATGCGCTTGACGAGAAAGGGAATGAAGGACCTGACGATAAACGCGGCCACGGCAACCATGCTCAATATGGTCCCGATGGCGGAGGCGGACAGGCCGATGGCGTGGCCGTAGATCGGCATGTAGAACTGGAAGAGGTCCTGCGCCGAGCCGACCACGCCGCTGCAGATGATGATGGTGCGCAGCGGCCCTATGCGCCACAGTTCGGCCACGCTGCCGCTGTGCTTGCCCGGGCCGGTATGCCTCGCAGTCCTGGGCAAGAGGCCTGGTCGGAGCCACAGGATCAACAGCGGCGCGGCGACAAAGAGTGCCAGCACCAGGAACACCCGCACGTGCCCGATATGGTCGATGGAGAATCCGGCAATGAGAGGACCCGACATGTTGGCGATGGCCCAGCCCATGGTGATCATGGTGTAGTTGCTGGCGCGCTTTTCCGGGCCGCCGATGCCGCCGACCAGCGCTTCCAGCGGGATGCTGAAAAACTGATGCGAGAAGCCCAGCACGAATGCGGCAATGCCCAGCGTCACCAGCCCGCCCATCATCGTCGGCATCAGCATGGCGGCAACCATCAGGCCGCTGCCGACGATGATGGGAAACCGCGGCGGTGTGCGGTCGGCGTATCGGCCGATCACGATCGACAGCAGCATCGGGCACAGTGCATAGAGTCCGATGATCACGCCGACCGTGAATTGATTCGCCCCCAGTTCCAGCGCATACAGCGATACGACGACGCGGCTGCCGCTGAACCCGACCTGGCTCAGCACCGACATCAATACCACCGGATAAATTGTCATGTGCAAAAACCGATTGCGTGCTTGAAGGAGGCGCGCTGCAATTGAGCAGCGGGCTTGTTGTGGCCCCGGTGATGTGACGCCGGTGATGCCATGCGTTGTGCGTGCCATGTTACCACTGGCCTTGCGCGCGCTGATCGACCGGGCGGCGATGTTATAGTGATATGCACGCAACGGCAGTGGCTGTTGCAATCGCTGCCTTCGAAAAGGAGAAGCACATGTCAGGATTTGATCTGGTCATTCCCGAAGCGCCCATTCCGGAGTCGGAGGCCAACATGGCCGCCCGTGCTGTTGTCCGGGACGCGCTCACCATCGGTTTTTTTGATAACGGCAAGGCCAATGCCGATCATCTGCTCAAGGCCGTGATGGAGGGACTGAAGACGCGCCTGCCCGATGTGCGCTTCATCACCGCGCGCAAGATTGTGCTCGGTGCCATCCCCACCGATGTCGTCGATCGCTTCGTTGCCGAGGCCAACCTCGTCGTCACCGCCATCGCCGATTGAGGCTCCTGTACGTCGTGGAGTGTCCACGACATGTGTGCCATTCGCAAACGCGGTGTCGTCAGCGCGGTGATCTGCACCGAAACTTTTCAGAAGCTCGCCAACAATCAGGCCAGGGTATTCGGCGTGCCGGATCTGCACAAGATCGTGATTCCCCATCCGCTGGGCGGCCTGGTACGCGACCGCGTGCTTGAGCGCGCCGAAATCGTGGTGCCCAAGCTGATGGCCTTTATCGATGAACTGACCGCGAACAATAGCGGCAAGGGGGCGGCATGAGCACGGCCGAACTGCGCGAAATCCTGCACGTGGAAGGCGACCACGATGCCGCCTGCGAGGCCATCGAGCAAAAGGGCTGGAGCGATGGCTTGCCCGTAGTGCTGCCGACAGCCGAGCGGGTACGTGCCATGCTGCAGTACTGCGATCGTCCCTGGGATGAACCGATTGCGAAGATCGCCCCTCGCTATGGTCATGCCACGCCGACGCGCCTGGCCGCCAACGCGGTCATGGCCGGCTGCCGGCCGCAATATTTTCCGCTCGTGATGCTCTCCATCGAGGCGATCTGCGAGGAGCCCTTCAATCTTTACAGCCTGCAGGCGACCACGCACAACTGTGCGCCGCTGGTAATCGTGAACGGCCCGGTGGCCCGGGAACTGGATATCAACGGCGGCACCGGCGCCTTCGGGCCGGGCCGGCGCAGCAATGCCACGATCGGCCGCGCCATCCGCCTCGCGCTGCTCAACATCGGCGGGGGCATTCCGGGTTTTGGGGACATGGCGACCATGGGCTCGCCGTCGAAGTTCAGTTACCTTGTTGCCGAGAACGAAGCGGTCAATCCGTGGGAGCCGTTGCACGTGGAACGCGGCCTGCCCCTGGAGGCAAGCGCCGTCACGGTGATCGGCGGCGAGAGCCCGCACAATATCAACGACCATGAGAGCACCAATGCCGAAGGCCTGTTGCATACCATCGCCGGCAGCATGCGCTCGCTCGGCATCAATGACAATTACCACCAGTGGCGCTCCCAGCCGTTGGTCATTCTGGCTCCGGAACATGCCCGCGTGATTGCCGATGCCGGCTATTCCAAACTGGATGTGAAGCGCTATCTCTACGAGCACACGAAACTGCGCCTGGGTGACTTCTCGCCGGAGAACATCGAGCGGCGCTTCCGCGGCAAGTTCGACATTTACCGCGATGCCACGCTGGATGAAGCAGTGCCGCTGGTGCGCCAGCCCGAGGACCTTCTGATCGCGGTGATCGGCGGGGCAGGCAAGCATTCGGCCTTTGTGCCCACCTTCGGCGCGACCAAACCGGTGACGCGGGCACTCAAGCGGCGCGACGGCAGTTACGCGGCGTCGGTGGAGGATTTCAGGCAGAAGTAGCAGCGAGCACTGATTCAATCGAGACAGGCAAAGGAGCGACCCGTGAAATATTCACACCGAGTCATTGCAGCGGGCGTCGTCGCTGCCAGTCTGGTTGGTGCCACTTTTGCGGTACGTGGCGCCGAGCCCGCCTATCCGACCAAGCCGATCCGGCTCATCATTCCCTATCCACCCGGGGGCTCGGTGGATTTCACCGGGCGGCAGGTGTCGCAGCGCTTCGGCGAAGCGCTGGGCCAGCAGGTGCTGGTGGACAATCGCGGCGGGGCGGGCAGCACGCTGGGGCACGCCATGACCGCGGCGGCGGCACCCGATGGTTACACGCTGATGATTGCCACGTCGGCGGGCCTGGTGGGCGCACCGGCCCTGGGCATGAAGATCCCCTATGATCCGCAGAAAGACTTCGCCCCGGTCAGCATGGCGGCCTACGTTCCGTTCGCGCTGGTGATCAATGGCGCGCTGCCGGCCAACAACCTGCAGGAACTCATCAAGCTTGCCAAGTCGCAGCCGGGCAAACTCAACTACGGCTCGCCCGGGGCGGGCACGCCCAACCACCTGGGATTCGAGTGGCTCAACATTCTGGCTGGCATCCAGCTCGTGCACGTGCCCTACAAGGGCGTGGGCCCCGCGCTGATCGACGTGATCGCCGGCCGCTTGCAGATGATGTTCAGCGGCATTCCGCAGGTGCAGCCCTTCATCAAGTCAGGCAAGGTCAAGGCCATCGCCGTGGGTCATCCCACGCACACCCAGCTCATGCCCGATCTGCCGCCCATCGCCGCGACCTTTCCGGGTTTTAGCGTATCGGCCTGGCATGCCGTGGTGGCTCCTGCAAAAACATCGCCCGCGATCATTGCCAGGCTCAATGCCATCGCGCTGGACGTTTTCAGGTCGCCCGAGTATGCCAAGGGCGTGCTCGCCGAAGGCGTGGAGCCCACCAGCAGCACGCCTGATGAGGTGCTCAAGCTTATTGGAAGCGAACTGCCGCGCTGGCGCCAGATCATCAAGGATGCCGGCATTACACCTGAGTAGTAGAAGGGCATCTTGATGCCGCATGGCGCACTTGTCTTTGGCAATGGAACATCAGGCCGCGGACATCGGCGCGTCCCGGATGCGTGCTATGGACGTCGTTCCATGCTTCGAAAACGGCGCGTTACGCATCATTGGCAGAGCGCTCGACTGGGTACAGACTCATGCTTTGGACATTATTCAAGGGGATGACTTCATGAAGGCACGAATCACGGCGTCAGGCTGCGTTCTCCGCGGTGCTTCAGCGACAGTGGGCTGTCTGGCCGCATTGCTGTTTTCGATGTCGTGCATGGCGCAGCAATGGCCTGCGGGGCCCATTCGCTACATTGTTCCGTTTCCCCCCGGCGGGTCGACCGATCTCATCAGTCGTATCGTCGTGGAGGATTTGCGAGTGCGTCTGAAACAACCGATCGTGGTCGAGAATATCGGCGGCGCGGGCGGCGCGCTGGGGGTGGCCAGGCTGGCCAAGTCCAGGCCCGACGGTTACACCATCGGTTTTGGCAACAGTTCGACGCACACCATCAATATGCACCTGACCAGCAATCCGCCCTACGATCCGGTCGCGGACTTCTCCCCGATCGCGATCATCAATGAGTACCTGAGCGCGGTGCTGGTCAGTCCCAAGCTCGGTGTCACGGATATCAAAAGTCTGGTCGCCCTGTCGAAATCCAGGCCCGGCGGGCTGACCTACGGCTCCGCAGGCATCGGCACCAGCCTGCACCTGGCGGGTGAATTGCTGACGCATATGTCCGGTGGCCATTTCATCCACGTGCCCTATAAAGCCTTTCCCACCATTGTCACCGACCTGCTTGGCGGGCGCTTGGACTTCACCATCAACACGGTGGAGATCGCGCTGCCGCTCATCAAGGAGGGATCCTTCCGCGGGCTGGCCACCACCGGCCGGGAGCGCAGTCGCATGCTGCCGCAGGTGCCAACCGTCGCAGAAGGCCTGCCCGGTTACGACATGACCGGTTTCATGGCGGTATTTGCCCCGGCCAAGACGCCGCCCGCGATCGTGAACCGGTTGCATTCCGAACTGGTGTCCATTCTGACCGCCTCGGAGGCGAGGGAAAAGCTGCTGGTTCAGGGATTCTCGCCGCAGGCGAGCACGCCGGATGAACTGCTGCAGCGGATCAAGACGGACAGCCTGCGCTGGAAAAATGTGATCGAGGCAGCCCATATCCCCAGGGATTGATGCTGATTCGCCAATGCGCACCCCAATGCTCACCCCAAGCCGAACCAATGGCATCGAACCGTATCAGGAGGATTTTGAGTTTGTGCCAACCGGCTGTGCGACTCGCGCCACCGCCGCGAACAGATCGTCAATCGTATTGGGTTTGTAGATGAGTTCGCGTATTCCCGCTGCAGGTGCCTTTGTCCGCAGTTCTTCGGTGACGTAACCCGAGGCCATGATCACGGGCAGATCAGCCCGGATCTCACGCAGCGCCTCCGCGACGTGCAGCCCCGACAGGCCGGGCATGTTGTAGTCAGTCACTACCAGATCGAATTGACCGGGGTTGGCGCGTGCCGCGCTCAACGCTTCGTGCTGGTCTGTGTAGCCGCTGACCCGGAATCCCTGGCGCTCCAGCAGTCGCTTCATTAGAAAGACGATCGCCTCTTCATCATCGATATAGAGCACATGCTTTCCATTGCCCTGGATTGGCACGACCTTCGCAGTGGGTTCTGTTGCATCAGGAACGAGTGCGTCGAGCGCAGGAATGTAAATGTGAAATGTGCTCCCCTTTCCAGGGGTGCTCTCCACCTTGATTTGTCCCTCATGTGCCAGCACGATGCCATGGACCACGGCCAATCCCAGACCGGTCCCCTTGCCCTTGGGCTTGGTGGTAAAAAATGGCTCGAAAAGGTGTGCTCGTGTTGCCTCGTCCATCCCTGCGCCGTTGTCCCGCACGATGAGGTGAGCATAGCGTCCGCGGGGCAGATTGTCAGGGGCTGCGCCATGACTATTGTCATGAGCCGACAGGACGACTTCGATCAACCCCGGGCGTCCCTGATCCTGTGCTGCCTGCACGGCATTGACGCACAGATTGAGCAGAATCTGCTTTGTCTGCGTTGCATCGGCGAGCACGGCCGGCGTATCGGCCTTGCAATCCACAGTCAGGCGGATTCCCATGGGCAGCGTGGCGCGGATCAGTCGGGCGGACTCCACTACCACCAATCCAAGCGATGTCGCCTTGCGTTCCAGTTTCTGGCGTCGGCTGAACGCGAGGATTTGCTGTACCAGGTCCTTGGCGCGGCGACCGGCCTTGCCGATTTCGTCCAGACTCACCAATGCCATATGACCCGCGCCGACGTCCTGACGCGCCAACTCGGTATTGCCCAGAATCGCGGCCAGGGCGTTGTTAAAGTCGTGCGCCACTCCCCCGGCCAGCGTACCCAGCGCTTCCATTTTTTGCGACTCGCGCAATTGATCCTGCAGCCGGACCTGCTCGGCCTCCGCCTGTTTGCGCTCGGTGATATCGCGCGCAAAACCAACCGTGCCAAGAAGCGCTCCGTTGTCGTCAATCAATGGTGCCTTGTAGGTTTCAAACCACTTGATGGTTCCAGCAGTCAGTATTTTTTCCTCGACGCTTTTCTTTTGACGCGATTCCATTACCGCGCGGTCATCCGCCCTGTAGTTTTCGGCCATATCGTGCGGTGCGATATCGAAGTCGTTCTTTCCAATCAGTTCATCGGCGTCATTTTCGCCAAAGACCTTGGCGAATCCGGAGTTGACCGAAAGGAAGCGGCTCTCGGTATCCTTCAACCAGACTGCAAAAGGAAAATTGTCGAGCAGGGCACGCTGGTAGCGTTCTTTCTGTCGCAGCGACTCCTCTACCTGCTTTTGCTCGGAGATGTTCCGGGCGATACCGTAGATCCCGATGATTTCACCTGTCTCGTCTCTTATCGGATATTTCCGGTTATCGACCCAACCTTTTTTGCCGTCCTTGGTCAGGGTTTGCTGGGTTTCATGAGCCACAGGGAAGCCGGCAAAAACCTGCTTTTCAAGGCGGTAATAGATGTCGGCAAATGCCTCCGGGAACACATCGTAATCGGTTTGTCCGATCAGGTCGGTCCAGTGTTCGGCGGGGACGCACAGCGACACCAGGGTCTGGCTGGCCCCGGTAAAAACGTGGTTGCGATCCTTGAAGTAAATATAGTCGTCAGAATTCTCCATCATGGACCGGAAGTTGGCGGTCATTGAGGCATCGATGAGTGTGCGCGGAAGGCTCCTGGCGTCCTGCAATAGCAAATCAAGCAGGACATCCCCGTTTTTCAAACCGGCAGACTTGCTGAACTGGCCTTTGACGCAACGGATGCGGCCGTTGGCCTGTCTGAGGCGGATGTTGAATGTGCCGGAGGCGATGTGCAGCGCAGGTGCAAACAGCCAGTCGGCAATGTCCTGATCATCCGGATGGATCCGACTTTGCAAGCTTGTGCAGCCATTCAGGAAATCGTCAGGCGTGTAGCCAAGCAACGACTCGATACTGTGGCTGATCGACAATACGGGCAAGCTGTCGCTGAGTTCCAGCCGTATATGGACTTCCAGCATGGGAACTTCCAGCCTGGGGACTTCCATCATGATGCCTTGGTACGACGCATTTTTGGTCTGTTGCACGGCACAAGGTTAGGCCTCTCGAAAATGACTTCGCGCACGCCGATGCCGGTGGCCTGGGAACGCAAGTTCTCGCAAATGAAGGCCGAGGCAACGTGCGTAAACAGCACTCCCGGCATCATCCAGAGGAGGGCATAGAACCGGGTGACGTTATTTCCTGCAGTCATCATGAATTTGAGACGGTTTGCCGATCAAGCCATTGTTACTGAGCATGGCGGGGTCAACTTGACCAGGATCAAACGGAATGCGCGAAAACGACGACGAAAGAGGCCATTGAGTCTGTCCGGGCGTTGTGCATGAGCTCAAGGCGGGGGGGGCAGTAGGTCAACGTTCGAGTCGTGCGAAATCGCCTTCAGTTCACTCAATAAGTGCCGATAACGGATCAGAGCGCGGCTTTCTGCGCTCGCAACGAACGGGGGAGATCTCGATGGATGCAATTGCGGTTGGCAGTAGCCCCAGCAACCTTTTGGCCCAATCCGCCCAACGCCTACCCGAAGTGACAGAAGTCCCGAGGACCGGCGGAGCCAGTGAAGGCCATTCCGAGGGTGGGAGCGCCAAGGTTGAAAGTGCAACGCCGGCGCCGAGCGTCAATGCGACCGGTCAGAAAATCGGGCAGATCATTAACGTCGAGGCATAAGCAACCCCAGATGGCGTCCCCGGCGGGCGAGGGTTCGGCGCTCGCTCGTATGGTGCCGCCATGTCTACTGTCTCGCGCCTCGCATTCATCGGCTTTGGGGCGAAGGGCATCATGTGGCGATTCATGTCACGCGTTCCGGACCACTTTCGTCTTCCGTTGTTGAAGGATGCGGCGCGAAAGCGCTCGCGGTTTCTGACCGACTTCCTGGAAGCTGGCCGTCAATAAAGCGTGGCCATTCTGTGCCAGAATCGCCGTATGCATAACGCATGACCCAACCACGCAAAGGAAAAACCATGTTCAGGTATGCCATTTTTCTGCTGATCGCGGCAATGGCCGGCAGCGCCTTCGCCCAGAGCGATTATCCGAACCGGCCGATCCGGCTGGTCGTCCCGTTTGCGCCGGGCGGCCCCACCGATCTCATCGCGCGAATTCTCAGTCAGCAGATGGGGCCACAACTGAAGCAGACCATTGTCGTCGAGAACAAGGGTGGTGCCACCGGCATGATCGGGCAGGACTTCGTCTCCAAGAGCACGCCGGATGGCTATACCTGGGTCATCCTCAGCAGCGCGGCCGGCAATGGTTATCACCTGGTGAACCGCAATATTGATTTCGCCAGGGACTTTGCCATGATCGGCCAGATCTACAACACCACCGCGCTGGTGACCGTCAACGCGTCGGTGCCGGAGATGGCGGGCATCCAGACCCTGACCCAGCTCATCGCGTATGCCAAGGCCAATCCGGGCAAGCTGAACTACACCAGCACCGGCGTGGGCAGCCTGGGCCATCTGGTGATGGAAAAGGTCAAGCTGCAGTTCGGACTGAACATGGAGCACATCAACTACAAGGGCCAGAACCCGGCGACGCAGGACGTGCTGGCCGGACGCGTGCCCATCCTGTCGGCCACCTTTACCTCCATGCAATTCGTGAAGGCGGGCAAGCTGCGCGCCATTGCGGTGAGCACGGAAAAGCGCTCGTCCAAATCACCCGACATTCCCACCTTCGTTGAGCAGGGCGTGTCCATCATCGGCGGCGGCTGGGTTGGTCTGGCGGCCACGGGCGGTTCGCCCAGGCCCATCATCGATCGCCTGGGCAACCTGCTGCAGGCCACGCTGGCCAAACCGGATGTCGAGGTCATGGTGCAAAAGGCGGTGGGGACCGATCCGGAATTTCTCGGGCCGGCCGATTTCACCGCCTATGCCACGCGCGACTTCCAGGAATGGGGGCGCGTCATTCGCGAGGCCGGCATCAAGGGCGAGCCTTGATCTGCCGGGTTGTTCAATTCTGCCGGATTGCCCAATCCTGATGCCCTGCGGCTGGTTGGGCACGACCTTGCAAAGGGCGATGTCGCGATATTCCAGTGATAATATTGATTGAAGTAAAGATTATCAATATTTGAATAAATTACGAAATCGATAATTATGTAAAAGTATTCGAGGCCGGATGGAATGGCTGCCGGAAGGTGTTGGCCTGCTTATCGCTGCACCGTGGCATCCGCTTGCGCCACCACGTCCGCGTGCTCCAGTCGCTTAAACTCGGCAACTTTGAACATCCCAGGCCTCTGGTATTTCACGCGTGTACTCGCCCATCCCTGCCTTGGCATATGTGAGAAGGCCATACCTGCGTGAATAAATAATTCACACTGATGCTTTGCTGCCGGCAACACCGACTTTGGGCTTCTTTTTCGGCTGAGAGCCCGGTTCCCGGCGGCGCGAGTGAAAATCCGACCCTGAGGTTTCCGCGAGGGTATGGTTCTTGGCCAATCCTGTCGCCGAAGCAACACAGCCTCGTGCCAAACGGTCGCCTTTGTTGCACGGTGCATGCGAGAAATCGGCGCGAGCTGTTATCTCGGTCATTCATCGGGAAACATCTGGAAAGACCTCCGCAGAAGACATGACTGACTTGGTTGATTCGCTGACGGGCGTCATCGAGCGGACCGCGGAACTGCTCTTCGCTGGCAAACAGGTGCGAGTCATCGTGGACGACGACGCCATGACTACTCAGCAAGCGGCTGATCTCCTCAATGTTTCGCGTCCTCATCTGGTCAAGTTGCTCGAGATGGGGCAAATTCCCCAACTGCCCAAGGTCGGTCGCCATCGTCGCGTCGCCCGAACTGCCGTGTTGAAGTACAAGCGTACAAGGGATGTGCAGCGCGAAGCGGCACTAAAGCAACTCGCCTCCCTCTCTCAGCGCCACCAACTCGGCTATTGACGGCAATGCCGCCGGTTTCGTCCTCGACGCCTGCGTCCTCTACCCGGCCGCGCAGCGGGACTTCTTCATGTGGTTGGCGGCCGGTGGCGTGATTCGAGCGCACTGGACGAACGAAATTCACAACGAGTGGATGCGCAATGTCGAACGCGATTACGGTATCGCCCGTAGTGTTCTGGAGCGTGTGCGCAAGCTGATGGATCGCGCCGCTGGCGACGCCTTGATCAGACATTATCGCCAGCACGAACACCTGTTCACCAATACCGACGCCAAGGATCGTCACGTTGCCGGTGCAGCGGTCGTGGCACGCAAGCGCTCCAAAGCAGACATCGTCATGATCATCACCTGGAACCTCGGAGATTTTGATCGAAAGGAACTGGCAAAGGTCGGAGTGGTGACCGAAAGCCCAGATGATTTCTTGTGCCGTTTGCTCGCGGACTCACCGGAAGCTGTAGCCACGGCTTTCACGCGAATGCAGAACAACCTCCGAAATCCGCCCAAAACGACTCGGGAGTGCGCCGACACGCTTGCTAAACAAGGTTTGAAGAAATTCGCGGGTTTGATTTCGGCAATGGTTGGCTGACCTTCTTGCCGTCACTGACATGGAAGCGGGAGGCCGACCTCAACCGGCACCAGTTGGTCTTATAACCACTACTTTGAATAGAGCGCGTTGGGGGATGTCCCGTGCCCGGATGGGTTAAAGTGGGCTGGCGTCATCCATGCTCCGGGCCTCCCCATGAAGGCCATGCCAGAGAGCCGGGTGAACGCAATCACCGCGCCAGCGGAAACAGGAGGAGATACCATGGATTTTATGCAGCTCGGTCGCAGCCTGGCATTGTCGGCAGGCCTTTTCATGTCAGCGGGGATGGCGCAGGTTCATGCGCAGACGCCTCCCGCCGGCCTGCCTGGAAATTATCCAGCCAAGCCGGTACGCATTTATGTCGGTGTGGCTGCAGGCGGTGGCACCGACATCTCCGCGCGCCTGGTCGCCAAGTACATGAGCGAGCGCTGGGGCCAGCAGTTCCTGGTGGAGAACAAAGTGTCCAATGCCGGCAGCGTGATTGCGCTGGACTTCCTGTCGAAGCAGAAGCCCGACGCCTACCAGTTGCAGGTGCCGGCCTTCAGCACCTACCTGGGCGCGGTGCTGGTGGCGAAACTGCCTTATGACGTGCTCACCACCTTCGACCCCATTGCGCAGTTCACTCGCGGGCCGATGGTGCTGGCGGTCACCAATTCACTGCCTGCCACGTCGGTGAAGGAATTCATCGACTACGTGAAGAAGAACCCGGACAAGCTCAACTATGCCTCCACCGGCCCGGGCAGCAGCGCGCACATCACCGCGGAATACTTCCTGCATGCCGCGGGCGGGCTGCGCATGCAGCACATCCCCTACAAGGGCACCGGCGCCGGCATGGCGGATTTCCTTGCCGGTCGGGTGCAGATGTTCTTCGGTTCTCCCGTGGGCATGATGCCGCAGGCGAAAAAGGGCGTGGTGCGGGTGCTGGCGGTGACATCGGCGACGCGCCTGAAGTCCCAGCCCGACCTGCCGGCCCTGGCAGAGTCATTGCCGGGCTTCGAGTATTCCCTCTGGTACGGCCTGATCGGCCCGGCCGGCATGCCCCGTCCCATCATCAGCGCGCTCAACCGGCTGGTGAACGAGGTGCTCGCCATCCCCGAGGTGAACAGCCGCCTCAGTGCCGATGGCTCGGAGATCGTCACCGACACCCCGGAAGCCTTCAACGAGGTGATGACCCGCTCGCTGCGCAGCATCGAGAAGCTGGTGAAGGATACCGGGCTGGACTTGTCGGAGGCTCGGTAGAGCAAACCGCAGGCGGGTCAGGCCGCGGCGGCCACAAGCTGTCTCCGGAGGAGTGGAAGCATTGCCTCAATGTGAGCCCGTTAAGAGCCTTTCACCCGCCGCTGAGAAAAAAGAGCGGAGCCTATAGCGTTTAACGTACCATTACAGCGTAAGTTTGCCCATCTCAAGCAAAGAGATTTTCATGGCAACTGGAAAAGCCATAGCAAGCGCCCCCGGCAAGGCCCCGGTCAGGCCGGTAGCGGAGCATAGTCGGCCCTCGCCCCGTCCCCGCAGGTGGGCATTCGCATGATCTGGAATACCTTTCAGTGGCGCTCACTCAAGACCAGAGTGACCCTCTTCATGCTGGCCATTTTCGTGATCAGCATCTGGTTGCTGACGCTCTACGTTAGCCGCATGCTGCGCGAGGACATGCAGCGCCTTTTGAGCGAACAGCAGTTTTCGACAGCAACCTTCATCGCAGCAGAAATCAACGCGGAGTTGAGTGATAGGTTGGCGGTGTTGGAAGAATACGGCGCGAGAAGACTCGATCCATCCATGCTAGGTAACCCGGCCGCTTTGCAGGCACGTCTGGAGGGAAGTCCAGTCATTCAGAGCCTATTCAATGCCGGCCTATTTGTCACCGGGTTGGATGGCACGGCGATTGCCTCTGTGCCACCAACTTATATTCGTGTGGGCCTCAATTATGGTGACAGGGATTTCATAATCTCTTCGATCAAGGAGGGCAAATCAGCTGTCGGTAAGCAGCGCGTAG
The DNA here is from genome assembly GCA_947479645.1 of Betaproteobacteria bacterium. Taxonomy (GTDB): domain Bacteria; phylum Pseudomonadota; class Gammaproteobacteria; order Burkholderiales; family SG8-39; genus CAIYPG01. The sequence goes on from CANKAJ010000052.1 coordinate 26,116, forward strand.
GTGTAGCAGTGAATGCTCCAATTATCGCCATATCGGCACCCATTCGCGATGCCACTGGCAAAGTGATTGGTGTTCTCGCGGGAGTGACCGACTTGACCAAGCCCAATTTTCTCGACAAGGTTTCAAAGGGCGGCTACGGAAAGACGGGCGGCTATATGATTATCACGCCTCAACACCGGCTGATCGTCACTGCCTCAGTCAAGAGCCGCGTTATGGAAACATTACCGCCCCCCGGCAGCATCCCGACGATGGATCATTTTATTCAGGGATACGAAGGTTCTGCCGTTTTTGTCAACCGGTTTGGTATTGAAAGCCTGACTTCGACAAAGCGTATACCCATCGCGGACTGGTTGGTGGCGGTTGATTTGCCCACTGGCGAAGCTTTTTCCCCGATTCGAGACATGCAGCAGCGAATGCTCCTGGCTACGCTCTTTTTGACGCTACTGGCAGGTGGCCTGATCTGGTGGATGTTACGACGCCAACTTGCGCCGATGCTCGTCGCCGCACAAATGCTGGCCGACCAGACGCAGTCGAACAAGCCTCCGCAGCCCTTGCCTATCGCCAAACAGGACGAAGTCGGAGCACTCATCGGGGGAATCAACGAATTGCTGGAAACCGTGGCGCAGCGGGAAGAAGCACTGCGGGATAGCGAGGGGCGCTACCGCAATTTATTTGACCAGGCGCAGGACGGCCTGGACAAGTTTTTCGATCAACCCATGAACCTGCATCTGATCGCCCAACTCGACGGAGTGATCCGTCGGGTGAACAATGGCTGGGAGACCATTCTGGGGTATGACCAAGAAGAACTCGTTGGAACCGTTTTCCTCGAGCTGGTCCATCCGGATGACAAAGCCGGGACCATTGCACAGATTTCCAAGTTGGCTAAGGGGGTAAGCGTTTTGCATTTTGAAAATCGATATCGCCACAAAAACGGCGAGTTCAAGGTGCTGACTTGGTCCGCCAGTATCTCCACCATTGATCAATTGATCTACGCGGTGGCGAGCGACATCACCGAGCGCACGCAAATGGAAGATCAGGTGCATCAAATGGCGTTCCATGATGCGCTCACTAAGCTGCCAAACCGTCGTTTGCTAAACGACCGCCTGAAACAGTCCATGGCCGCGAGCAGACGCAGCGGTCACTATGGCGCGCTGATGTTCCTTGATCTGGACAACTTCAAGGCGCTGAACGACACGCATGGGCACGAAATCGGCGACTTGCTATTGATCGAGGCGGCGGATCGACTCCAAAGTTGTGTGCGAGAGATGGATACCGTCGCGCGCTTCGGTGGCGATGAGTTCGTGGTGATGATCAGCGAGCTGGACTTGAATAAACCGGAATCGACCACACAAGCGGGCATCATCGCCGAAAAACTCAGCGCTGCACTGGCCAAGCCTTATGCCCTTAAAGTCCAGCGCGAAGGGAGGCCGGAGACGACAGTCGAGTACTGTTGCACGGCGAGCATTGGCGTTGCCTTGTTCAGCAAGGATGACGCCAGTCAGGAGGACATCCTCAAGTGGGCGGACAAGGCGATGTATCAAGCCAAGGAGGAAAACTCCAATTTGATTCGGTTTTATGATGGTGCGGATACGTGAGTGACGTCCGCTGCTGTCGAAAGCCGCCGCTCGATTAACGCTAGGCTGTGCGTTCGGTGTGGGTCGCTATCGGAAGTAGCCTGAAGTTCCAGACGGCCGTTCGCGATGGACTGACGATGTCCCCGACATCATGCCGCAAGCACGAATCTACTGGGGTTCGCGCGCGCCCTGGTCGTGCGACGATGCGCTTCCCACGTACGAGGAATCGCGGCCGGGCTGAGCGGTTCGTCACGGATCTGGCGATGCTGCGTCCAGCGACGATCACAATGGCTGTTTTTCCCTTGAATCGCATTGTTTTCTCCAAAAACCTACCGACTGGTAGAGTTTTGCAAGGCACCGGTCAATTCAACTGCGCTGACCGCAGCGTGACCGCTGGCATATCGAAAACTGAGCAATAGATGCGCGATAACTGATCAATGGCGCTCCGCGCATGATGTCCGCATGGCAATATCCGGGCATGAATGGATGCGCACCCATGTCGAAAGCGGCGTGGCAGTATCGACACTATCCCATCATGGAAATCAGACAATGAAGGCAAGCAATTCACCTGCAATATTTAACCTGGCTGGCAAATGTGCCTTGATTACCGGGGCGTCCAGCGGTCTCGGTCGGCATTTTGCGCTTACGCTGGCCCGGGCCGGCGCCACGGTGGCGCTGGCGGCGCGCCGGCTTGAGGTGCTGGAGGAACTGGCACGCGAAATAGTGGAGGCCGGCGGTCAGGCGGTGGCAGTCCCGCTGGATGTCACCGACAGTGTGTCCGTGCAGCAGGCGCTCCAAGCCTGTGATGCTCGCTTCGGTGGTGTGGATATTCTCGTCAACAACTCCGGAACTGCGTCCGGCGTCTCGGTACTTGAGCAGACCGAGGCGGATTGGGACCGTGTGCTGGACACCAATCTCAAGGGATGTTTTCTGGTGGCGAGTGAAGCGGCACGGCGCATGCGCGCGGCCGATCGCCCCGGCAGCATCATCAATATTGCTTCGATTCTCGGACTGCGACAGTCGTCTCAGGTGGCGGCCTACAGCGCCTCCAAGGCCGGGCTGATTCAGTTGACCAAGGCCATGGCGCTGGAACTGGCGCGATACAACATCCGCGTCAATGCGATTGCACCCGGGTACATCGATACCGATATGACGCGCGGCTATATGGCCACGCCTGCGGGCGAAGCGATGCTCAAGCGCATACCGCAACGCCGCCTGGGCAGGCTGGATGATCTTGATGGAGTACTGTTGCTGCTGGCCTCGGATGCGTCCAGTTATATGACCGGATCTGTACTGGTGGTCGATGGCGGGCATCTGGTATCGTCGCTTTAAGGGTCGTTTCAGAATAACAACACAAGAACGTGCTGTTATCCAGGCCTCGCGTTTTCATATGGATGAATTCTTATCCTTATGAAAACGCGAGGAACGCAAGCGTAGCGCGCGAGGATGGGTTACAGACTGCACGGACGAAAGGCTGTCCGTGTGGGCCCGGGGTTGTGTACGGAAGATGAAGTCATCCGCACACAACCCCGGACCTTTGATATAAAACTGTTACTTCGTATTTAAAATTGTTGATTAAACGCAAGGAACATCATCGTGGACTTTTCACTCTCACCCGAATTGCAGGACATCCGCAACCGCGTTCGTGATTTCGTGAATCGGGAAATCATCCCGCTCGAAGCCGATCGCGCCAATTTCGATGACCACGAGAACATTGCCCAAGCGGTACTGGAGCGCGTGCGCACAAAGGTCAAGGCAGCCGGCCTGTGGGCGCCGCAGATGCCCAAGGCGAGGGGCGGCATGGGGCTGAACGCGGTTGGCTGTGCGGCGATTTATGAGGAAATGAATAAATCCATCTTCGGACCGGTGTGTTTCAACGCAGCTGCCCCTGACGATGGCAACATGCGCCTGCTCGAGCGCGTGGGCACGCCGGCGCAGAAGGACTGGTGGTTGCAGCCGGTCGTGGATGGCAAGGTGCATTCGGCGTTTGCGATGACCGAACCCATGCCGGGCGGCGGCAGTGATCCGACGCAGATGCTGACCCGCGCCGAGCGGGTCGGTGGCAAGTGGGTCATCCATGGTCGCAAGTGGTTTATCACCGGCGCCGGTTCGGCCAAGCATCTCATGGTCATTGCGCGCACGTCCGACGATACCCGCAAGGGATTGAGCGCTTTCCTGTTTCATGCTGATCAGCCCGGCTGGCGCATTCTGCGGCGCATTCCCATCATGGGGCCGGAGGAGCACGGCGGGCATTGCGAAATCGAGTTCGAAGGACTGGAAGTCGAGGATGCCAATGTGCTGATGAATATCGGCGATGGCCTGAAGGCAACGCAGATCCGTCTCGGCATCGCGCGGCTGACCCATTGCATGCGCTGGCTGGGACTGGCGCAGCGCGCCATGGATATTGCCAAAGGCTACGTGATCGAGCGCCAGAATTTCGGCCAGAAATTGTCTCAGCACGAAGGCGTGCAATGGCTATTGGGCGATGCCGCCATGCAGATCGAAGTGGGCCGATTGCTGACCATGCGTGCGGCCTGGCGTCTGGATCAGGGCGACTTTGCCAAGGCCGATGTGTCAATGGCGAAGATTCAGGTTGCGGACACCTTGCACAAGGCCGTGGACACTGCGCTGCAGTTGATGGGCGCGCTTGGCTACAGCAAGGACACGCCGGTGGAATGGATGTACCGCTATGCGCGCCAGGCGCGCCTCGTCGATGGCGCCTCAGAGGTGCATCGCATGGTGCTGGCCACTCATTACCTTGATGAAGGCGAGCATTTCTGGCGCTGGGGCGTGTGAGACGCTAGCGGCCACACTGATCGCGCCGAACGGCACACGGCGACAGCGCGATCGATAAATGGGAGGAATGGCATGCGGGGACTCATGATGCACGCGCCGTTGCTGATCAGTGACTTGATCAGCCGCGCCGAGCGCTATCACGGCGATACCGAAATCGTATCC
>CANKAJ010000053.1 GCA_947479645.1 Betaproteobacteria bacterium
CCCGTAACCCCAAAACAGGCGTAAAGGTCGCAGTTTCCGGTAAGTACAGTCCGCATTTCAAGGCAGGCAAGGAGCTTCGAGAGCGGGTTCGGACTAGAGAGCTTCTGAAAATTCCAGGCGATGATGAAATTCTGTAAGCATTATTGATCTGGACAGTGACGTGTCTTCCGTTTCATCTCACGCGGCCAAAATGCTGGCCGTTCGTGTAGACCGGGGGAATTTCACCTCCAGCCTCTCACAGAACGGAGCATGAGGGCAGGCTGAGTTTTTTTCGTCGTGGCGGAGCAGGGTTCGCCATTGTGACCGCTCGTTTCGACGGTGTTGGCGCGTGGCCTGTGCGCAGTCATTCCGCTTTTTTAGTTTCGCTCGCAACTCATCGGAGATCGCTCGATTGTTCACCGACAACGCGAGCACCTATGCGCCGAAAGCAGGCGGCAAGCAACCCTTTGTGCAGCCGCAGCAGCCAGCATCCTTCGTCGACTGGCACGCAAAACTTGTTCAGGTCCAACAGTCTGCTGGTGAAGAAGTTGCTTAGTCGCGTTTGATGTTGGCAGCCTTGATGACCTTGGCGTACTTGGCACTATCCGCCTTTATCAGCGAGGCAAACTGCTCTGGTGTGGAGGTGAATGGGTGCATGCCTAAGCTGGCAAGCTTTTCTTTGATGTCCGGTATGGCGATAATCTTAGCGATCTCAGTCGACAGTTTGTCGATGATTTCCTTCGGGGTACCTGCCGGCGCCAGCATCCCGAACCAGACGCTGATTTCAAAACTTGGCATGCCGGCTTCAGCGAAGGTGGGCATCTGCGGCACAGCTTCCATGCGGATCTTGCCGGAGATGGCGATAGCTTTGATCTTGCCTGCTTTGACAAAGTTCAAGACGTTAATGGGAAGGGCGAAGGATAAATGCACTTGACCGCCGACTAAGTCGGTAATGGCGGGGGGCTGCGCCTTTGTAGGGCACATGCTGCATCTTGACGCCCGCCAAGATGTTAAACAATTCCCCTGCCAAATAGTCCAGTCCCCCGCTGCCCGCAGTGGAGAAATTCAATTGCCCGGGCTTGGACTTTGCATAAGCGATGAACTCCTGCAGATTGTTGGCAGGAACTGAAGGATTAAGCGCCAGCATATATTCGCTAATGCCGAGAGTTGCCACCGCTGCGAAGTCCTTGATTGGGTCGTACGGGGTGGGGAGCAAGAGTGGGTACGTGACATGGGATGTGGTTATCAACAGTATGCTGTAGCCATCGGGCGGAGACTTTACCAAGGCCTCGGTGCCAATTACTGTATTGCCGCCTGGACGGTTGTCCACCAGCACTTGCTGACCCCAACTTTCGATCAGTCTCTCACTGACAAGGCGCGCCAATATGGAGGTGCTACCTCCCGGCGCGAAGGGGATGATGAATCGGATCGGTTTGCTCGGATATGCCTGCTGGGACAAAGCTGAGCCCGCAAAAAACATCAGCGCGCCTACGATCAAAAGCTGCGTCAGGGCAGCCGAAAGCTTCATCATGCAACCTCCTCAGATCAACAATGGATAGAAGGATATTCGATCCTGTGCTCTCTTCGTGCAGCTAGCTGTGTACCGCCTCCAATTGTCTGGACACGCTTTTGCGACTCAGGCACCCATTTGTTCAGTATAAGCGTGACGGACTTCAAGGGGTGTCATGATGCCCGTTTTCTCAAGACGCCAACGGCGATTGTAGCGATCCTCGAACTCAGCAACAGCGGTCCGAACCGCGGCGAGGTTCTTGAAGATGCGCCCATGAAAGACCTGCTCCTTCAGCGTCCGATTGAACCGTTCGGTAACACCGTTGGCTTGCGGCTCGGCGACGAAAGCGAAGCTTGGAGTAATTTCACAGAACTTGATCTGGTTAAGGAAGACCTCAGCGGTGTATTGGGAGCCGTGGTCCATACGCAATGCCAGTCCGCGTCCAACGTCAGCGCCAGTAGTGAGTCTGACCGATCGTTTCGGCGGTGTTGGCGCGTGGCCTGTGCGCAGTAATTCAGCTTTGTTTTGGTCAGTGCGGCCTACACAGTGCGGCCTACAATTGGCATTCACTGCATTAAAAAAGCTGTTTTTTTCCGGAAATCTGCGACGATGGATATTTTTATCCATAGAGGTATTTCGGCTCTAACGTAATTGGTGCGGTCAACGACAGCAGGCCTTGCTTTCTTGGTTAACCGCCATTGCGCCGGATACTGACTACCAGCGGACGGGACTATTCCGGTCGGATATTTGCGCTCTGCACAATCCTGGCGTTCTTGGTAATCTCAGCCCTGAGAAACGTGTCAAGTTCCTGCGGTGAACTGCCCACTGCATCGAAGCCTTCGAGGGACAAACGCGCTGCAAAATCGGGCATCTTCAGTATCTGCAGCACTTCAATATTGAGTTTTGCGATAAGGTCGCGTGGCGTGACAGCGGGCACCGACAGTGCGTACCAGCCCACCATTTCATAGCCGGGCAATTCGGCTTCAGCAATGGTCGGAACATCAGGGATGCTTTGCGAGCGAATGCTCCCGGTTGTTGCCAACGCGCGCAACTTGCCAGCCTGAACATGCCGGATGACGCTGGGGATGCTTCCGAAATACATGTCGACGCGGCCGCCGAGCAGATCGATCACAGCCTGACCGCCGCCCTTGTAGGGAACGTGCACCATCTTTACATTGGCCGCTGACTTGAATAATTCCCCCGCCAGCTGGTTGATGCTGGCCACGCCGCTCGAAGCGAACGTGAGTTTGTCCGGACCGGCTTTGGCCAGGGCGATCAATTCCTTTACCGTTCGCGCAGTCACCATCGGGTTCACAACTAGGATCTGCGGCGCTGTGCACAGCAGCGTCACGGGCGCCAGGTCCTTTAAGGGGTCATAGGGCATGTTGCTGAACAGGCTGACGTTCAATGCCTGGGAGGTCGAGCCAAACAACACCGTGTAGCCGTCTGGCGCTGACTTCACGACAAACTGAGATCCGGCGATCGACGCATTGCCCGGTCGAAAATCGATGACTACAGGCTGTTTTACGGCCTCGCCCAATTTCTGTCCAAGCATCCTGCTTACCGTGTCGGTTCCTCCTCCCGGCGCGTAGGGAACAACGATCCGGATGATGCGATCAGGGTAGGCGGCTACGCTGCTTGCGGAGTAATGGGCCAGCATGCATGCGGAGGCTAGGCACAACACGGCGGGCTTTGCGGATGGGTGCATTCTCACTATTGTCTCGATCAATCGGTAAATGGCATTTTCGGGGGAGTTATTTTTCTGCCTAACTGCATGCCTAAGCATTATTCGCTGCCGCAGGATTCCAGCGGCCCTTGCGAGCGTGAAGAAAATTAATACTTCCATATACGCCTGATTGTGTAAATGGCTCCGCGCTCGAAAATGCCTTTGCTTGATCGATTCGTCTTACATTTGCCATGAACAGTACGCCGATCACCGTTTCACCATCATCGTCAAGAACGGGGCAGGAAAAGACGAGCAATCCTTCCTTAAGCTTGCTGTCTAGCTAATCGCGATGTCGCTGCATTTCCCGGGCGCGAAGAGACTCATCATTTGTTTTGGATATGCAATGAATGACGTAAATCATGGTCGTCTCCCTTGATCGAGCAATTTAACGCGCTATCCGGACAGGCCGGATAGCAGTTCGAGTCTTCGTGATTATAGTAACCTTTAATTTGATCGAATGGCCGATCGTATGCAGTCCACACAGAATGTTGAGGACGATATGAATTGGCATTCATATCCGGCGCTGTGTATTGCAAATTGGCCCTGGCCTGTGGCTAATCCTTAGTCCTCCTGTCGTGCCAATGAGATCACGGCAATAAAGGTGCTGTTACTTTTCCTGACATCGGCGCCAATGGATATTTTGCCCATCGGCTTCATGTCACCCCTTGAATTGCGTCAGTCTTATACTGAACAAATGGCAGCGTGAGTTGCTAAAGCATGTCCAGATAATTGGAGGCGGTACAAGCTTCGAGCGAAGTCGAATGTGCAGCTTAAACCGGGCAGGATTCTGTCTTGATTACGAGGTCCACTTTAGTTTTTTTTGTTATACCGGCCTACACTCAAGGTCGCAGCAATGAAAAAAGGTCGCAGCAATGAAAACGTTTTTTTTCTGGAAATCAATGCGATGCTTTTTTTGGCCATACGGGGGAGAATGTTGCGCTGCTTGGCCACGACCAACGTGATCGAATCACCGAACTCTGTGGTTCGCCGTGTGAGCAGAAGGGTAACCAACTATCGCGATGTGAACATGGTCATGCGCTGGGCGCCGGCGGGTTTCCTGGAAGCGTAGAAAGCGTTTCGCAGACTCCGGGGGCATAAAAACATTCCAGCACTTATCCACGCTCTTCGGCCTACTATCCTTCAACACCAAAAGGTCGCATAATCATTTCTGCCTCCTGCTCTAACCTTCAACTGCCAACTGGACCCCCCCGTGATTCGACCATGGATTTGAACTCTGCTGGTTTGATGGATTCCATCCTCAACCCACGCTCGGTTGCGATAATCGGTGCCTCCAGCGAACCAGGCAAGCGCGGCTATCGCGCGTTGACCATCTTGCTGGAAGATGGATACAAAGGCCGGATCCATCCTGTCAATCCGCGAGAAACCGAGATTCTCGGTTTTCCATGCCATGCGTCAATCCTGGATATTGATGAGCCGGTCGATGTCGCGCTAGTGTGCACTCCGGCAAAGCATTTGCCCGCGCTGCTCGAAGAGTGCGGCCGTAAGGGCATAAAGGGTGCAATCGTCGTTTCGGGTGGCTTCAGTGAAGCCGGCGAGGACGGCTTGGAACTTGAACTGCGTTCAGTTGCGATAGCCCAGCAGTACGGCGTGCGTATCATCGGCCCGAACATGAATGGCATTTTCAGCCGTCGCCACCACTGCAATTTAAGTCCGTGGCGTGAAGTGCCGCACGGCGACATCGCAGTCCTCTCAAATTCCGCCAACATAGTGCATTGGCTGCTTACAAAGGCTTGGGCACGTGGGCGCGTGGGCTTCTCTACCATGCTGTCGATCGGCAATCAGGCCGATGTGCAGTTCCACGAGTTGGTTGAAGGCCTTGATCAGGATGCCGGCACGCGAGCCATCATCATTTACGCTGAAGGGTTCCGCGACGGCCGTGCGCTAATCGATGTGGCAACCCGGGTCGTGCAGACCACGCCCATCGTGATGTACAAGGCGGGGCGCAATGGCGTGGGGGTGCGCATGGCGCGCTCGCATAGCGGATCATTGGCTGGCGATTACGCCGTGAGCAGCGGTGCATTGCGCCAGGCGGGAGTGACTCTGGTCAATCGCACAGAATATCTGTTGCCTGTCGCTGAGGCACTTTCAACCCTCCCAGTGATGCGCTCGCGAAACGTGGCAATCATCTCCGAAGGCGGCGGGCCCATCACCATTGCTTCCGAGGCCTTGAGCGAACTCTCAATGAATCTGGCGCCACTGTCGGCCGAGACGCAGGCGAAGATCCACAAAATCATCCCAGAGTCGACAGTAATTGCCAATCCGGTCGACATAGCAGTGCTGGCCAATCCCTCAGTACGCAACTACGGTCTATGCGCTCAGGCGATTCTTCAGGATCCTGGAATCGATGCCCTGGTGTTCGTCGGCTGGTTCGGCGCCTATGGTCGGCGGGGCGGCCCTGCGGTCATGGCCGAAGAATGCGAAGTTGCACACATGCTCTGCCGCGTGATGCGCGAGACTGGAAAGCCGGTCATCGTCCAATCGCACTATGCGCAAATGGGCACAGAGGCGCTTGATATGCTGCGCGCAGGCGGTGTGCCGGTACACCAGGATTTTGATATTGCAGTGCAGTGCGTGGCCGCTGCCGCGAGATACGGAGAGGCAGTACAGCGGCTTGCGCGCGCGGCGCCGGGCACCGTATTGTCCCGGGATGCAGCCACCGTCAACTTGCTTGAGGCGCGCCGTTCGGCGGGACATGCATCGCTGCTCGAGCCTGAGGGCAGGCGCGTGCTTGAATCCAATGGGATCAGGCTAGCGCCGCACCGCCTGGTTTCCAGTGCCCACGAAATGGCCGATGTCATGCGCTTTTTCGGTGATTCACCGCTCGCGCTGAAAGTGGTCTCTCCTGATATTGTCCACAAATCCGATGCAGACTGTGTGCGATTGGGTGTGCGCGGTGAGGAGGAGGCTGGTGCCGCGCTGGCGGAGATATTGACTAACGCAGCCGCTTTCGCGCCTGACGCGAGTATCGCTGGTGTGCTGGTTTCGCCGATGGCCGGACGTGGGGTGGAAGTGATCGTAGGCACCAGCCAGGATCCACAGTTCGGGCCCATCATTGTGTTCGGTCTGGGGGGCGTATTCGTCGAAGTGATGCGAGATGTCGCTTTCCGGACGCTTCCACTGTCAGCTGATGATGCACGCGACATGATTGCCGACATTAAGGGGCAGCAGGTGTTCACCGGCGTGCGAGGCTTGCCCGGAGCCGACGTGCCGGCGCTGGTGGAACTGCTGCTTTCTGTGTCCAGGCTCGCACTGGCCTATCCGGAAATTGCGGAGATCGACCTCAACCCGGTGATCCTGCATGCGCAGGGCTTTTCAATCGTTGATGTGCGGATGATTCTGAAGAATTGACAGACCAAAGTTCCCGCTGACGCTATCGGGTTTTGGGGTAACACGGTTGGTGACAACCGCCCGGTTATCGATTTTATGACGAAGGAGACTTTCATGAACTGCAGATGGGTCCGGTGGATGGTCCGCTTGTCCGGCGCGCTGGTTGCGGGCGCTGCTGTCTCGGTGAGTGCGCAGACATATCCTTCGAAGCCCGTGCGCCTGATTGTGCCGTTCGCTGCAGGCGGCGGCTCGGATGTGGTAGCGCGGCTGATCGGGGTCGAACTTCCAAAGGTTTGGGGCCAGCAGATCTTGGTCGAGAACAGGGCGGGCGCCGGTGGCATCATTGGAGCCGAACATGTGTTGCGATCGCCACCGGACGGCTACACGATGCTGCTGGTGGAGATCGGCGGGTTGACCATACGCTCGTTGCTCTACAAGGTTCCGTTCGACCTCCTTAAGGATTTCGCCGGGGTGGCTGTTGTTGCCTATGGCCCGAATGTCCTGATCACTCATCCCTCGGTTCAGGCGCGCTCTGTGGCTGACCTGATCGCGCTGAGCAAGGCACGGCCCGGGCAACTCAATTTCGCGATACCGGGGGAAGGCAGCGTGGCTCACCTGGCCGGTGTGGAACTCGAACAGACCGTCGGGATGAAAGTGTCTTACATTCCATACAAGGGAGGCGGCCCTGCACTCGTCGATCTGATCGGCGGACGGGTGGATTTCTCGTTCAACGGTGTATTGGCATCGCTGGCCCAGATCAAGAGCGGAAAACTGCGGGCCATCGCCGTCGCGACGCGGGAGCCGCACCCGGCATTGCCTGGAGTGCCCACCCTCTCGGAAACTGTTCCGGGACATGAAAGCGGTTCCCGCCAATCCGTTCTTGCATCCGCTTCTGTGCCGCGGGAAATCATTGCCAGATGGAATGCGGAGATTCTGCGCATGAATGCACAGCCGGTGATGAAGGAGCGTCTCGCTGAACTTGGTGCCCTGCCGGAATTCAGGACGCCGGCAGAGTTTCAGCAGCAAATCGCGGCCGATCGCCAGCGCTGGGCCGCCATCATTGAAAAAGCCCAAATCAAGGGCGAATGATCAGATGACCATCGTTCGCTCAGGTCCCTGCCTCGCAGGCTCAGGAGACCGGCCGATAGTCGTCAATCTGCGTACCTTTTGCACTGTACCCATTGTTTTGTACAGAAGCATTCATCACAGCCAGGCATACAGGCAGACATCATGACCACGATTACCGGAAGCGAACTGGCGGCAGAGACCCTCAAGCGTATAGGTGTGGATACGTTCTTCTTTCTGATGGGCGGGCCCATGAACAACCTGCTCAAAGCTGCGTTCAACCGGGGATTGCGGGGTATCGACGTGCGTCATGAGCAGGCGGGAGCGATGATGGCCCATGCCTATGCACGCGTATCCAATCGCCCTGGATTGTGCATGGGGGCCTCCGGGCCGGGGACGATCAACCTCACTACGGGCCTGGCGACTGCGCTTGTCGATTGCAGCCCGGTAGTTGCCTTCGGTGGGGCTAGCCCGCTCAGCGAGTTTGGCACGGGTGCTTTCCAGGAAATCGACCAGGTGGCGATCATGCGGCCGGTCACCAAGTGGGCTGAGCGAGTCTACGACGCATTACGCATCCCGGAAATGATCGACGCCGCATTCCGCCAGTCGATCTCCGGCCGGCCCGGCCCGGTTTATCTCGATTTGCCTGCCGATGTCCTGTATCAGGAAGTGGATTTCGACAAGGTGCGTTGGCCCGACCTGGGGCGTACCCTGCAACGCGCGCGTCCACAGGGCGATAGCAGTCTGGTCGAGGAAGCCATCGCGCTGCTGGAGAAAGCCGAGCGTCCGGTCGTGCTATCGGGCAGTGGCGTGCTCTGGTCGGGTGCTGAGGGTCTTCTGCATGAATTGCTTGAATCGACCGGCATACCGATCTACACCACCCCGCAGGGACGGGGGGTGTTGCCGGAGGATCATCCGCATGCATTCCTCAACGCCCGCGCGAGCGCGCTGCGTGAGGCTGATTTCATTCTGGTGGTCGGCACGCGGCTCAATTACGTGTTCGGCAACGGCTTGCCGCCGCGCATCTCGGCCGACGCAAAGATGGTGCGCATCGATATTGATCCCGCAGAAATCGGGGCTGGTCATCGAGCCGATGTGAATATTCTTGGCGACTGCAAGGCAGTGTTGGGGCAACTGATCGAGGCGTCGCGTTTACGGATAGTCCCAGCACGATTTGGCGCGTGGCGGGAACATCTGGGACGTATCGATATAAAAAAACGAGAAGCGCAGGAGTCCCGCATGGAAACCGATCAGGTGCCGATCCATCCTCTGCGCTTATGTCGGGAGGTGAGGGACTTCATCAACCGCGATGCGATTCTGGTGGTGGACGGACAAGAGATCCTGAATTTCGCTCGGCAGTCGATCCCGACCTTCTTGCCACGCCATCGGCTCAATTCCGGGACTTTTGGCACGATGGGCGTTGGATTGCCCTTTGGCCTGGGCGCCAAAGTGGCAAACCCGACGAAGCAGGTCGTGGTCATACATGGCGACGGTTCTTTTGGCCTCAACGGTCTTGAACTGGATACCTCCATACGGCACCACATACCGGTGCTGGTTGTCATCAGCCTGAACGGCGGCTGGACGGCAGACCCGGTTGGCGACAAGGTGGGGCGATATCTCGGGTACACGCGCTTCGATCTCATGGCGCGCAGCCTGGGTTGCCATGGCGAGTTCGTCGAGAATCCCGAAGATATCCGGCCTGCGCTCGAACGCGCCGCTGCTGCGGTTGCAGCCGGGCAGACCGCGCTGGTGAATGTAGTCACGGATTCGAAGGCACGCGCCACGACCACTAAATTCACGCATACGATGACCTGATTCAGCTTTACCGGTCGTGGAATGCACGATTCGCTGGTTTTTCCCTAAGGCGCCAATGGCAATGCCGCCCTCGCCTGGATGCTGCAGCCATGGCCAGTGATGCAGGGGTGGTGGCGACACCTGTGAAGCCACCCTGTCTTCAGGGTAGCGCTTTGAGCGGTCGTATCACCCCGTAGGGTAAAAAATAGGACGCTACTGAACATCTGAGGTCGATGGCTGCATCGATTGCTTCAAGCGGTCAATATTCTGTGCAAGTCGATGTAATTTTGATTGATGTTTCAGGCGTCGCGTGATCTTGGCTAAATCGGGATAGGGCACCGCACCACCAACTTTCGTTCATCAAGGTTCACAGCTTTTTCGCTGAAATCCCCAAGGACCAACGTCCGTACCAAACCCGCAAAAGTCAGGAAGTTTTGAGACAAACGGGGTTTGAGACGGCTTTTTCGGGCGAGTGCCGCGGCCGCAGTCAGGAGCTTTAAGTGCAAAGCCCCGCGTGGAGCGGGGCTTCAGGTAGTCTCAACTCCGCTTGAGCAGGTTTGAGGTGTAGGTGCTGGCGGAGAGAGAGGGATTCGAACCCTTAAAGCGGGTCCCTGTTATCAAAGCCTTATAGTGTGTTGCCCTGCAACACACTCCCCTTAACTCCCCTCAATTCCCCCGATTTGCCACTAGATTTGCCACTAGGGTTATAGGAAATTGGTCATTTTCTAGCGGTTTTATTCCAGGCTTGGTCTGGCGGGCATTCTGCCTTGAATAATACGAGCCTGTATCTTGATGCTTGCGCCTATCCGTGTTTCACGTATAGTAGTGGCATGGACAGTGCCGATATCAAGCGCATCCGCGCGAAGCTCAAACTTAGCCAATCTGAATTTGCTGAATTTCTCAGCGTGCCGGTTCGCACGTTGCAGGAATGGGAGCAGGGTCGATCTGAGCCGCGAGCATCTGGCACTGCCCTTTTGAAATTGGCCGAATCGGGGAGGCTGAAACCGCCGAAGCGATAGGGCAAAAAAGCGGCTGGCAAGGTACTGTAATACCGAGCCAGCCTGACCACAAAGCAACCTAACTGGAGGTGTGCATCATGGCTGAGTCAAAGTATATCTTGGAGGAAGACCAGGCCGATCTAATTCGGCGAGCATTGCTAATCGGGTTGGCAAGTTATGCGGAAATTGAGCGGCTAGAAGATAGTCAGGCATCGCGCATGCGTTGCGGCTTCGAGGTGCAGGAAGATGTTCGGGTGATACATCCTACCGGCTCGAAAGATACCCTTGTCCAGTTTGCGGCGGCACTCCGCTCGCTTGAATATTCAAAGATGCCGGAAAGTGAATTTAGGGAAAATGAAGCCGTGGATCGTTTCCTCGATGGCATCAACGGCCTTGAGGCGAAAGGAGCATGAGTCCTCGCTCAGGGAAGGCAGGCAAGGGCGGTGATCCGCCACCGTCATTCGAGGGCCTGCAGTCTGCGATTAACGCACTCGAAAAAAACCCCTGCAAGCTGACCGATACGCAACGCAAGTTCATTGCTGATGCGCTCGATTATTTATACATCGTCCTACAAGAAGAGGCATTCACCAGGCGTGGCGCCCAGGTAAAAATGAGCCTGCACTTAAATGCGCTGCTCGCGCTTGCGCTGCACAGAGAGCATGGGCCAATTTCAATAAAACAGGCGATATACGCTGCTGTGCCTGGCGCGACTGAAAATGAGGTTGGCAACCTCAGGAAGAAAATCCGTCAGCTGGACAAAGAGGATAGGTCAAGAAGGGAGCAGGGGAAAATAAGCGATCTATTTTCGCAAAAGGTTATGGAAAATTGCGTGTCAAGATTAAAAATTGGCAATAAATAGATACATTAATTGCCAATTAAACCTCGCTGTTTTTGAGGTCACCAAAATTAGTATGCATCCTAATGAATCGCCATTCATCAGGAGCGCAAATGACAAGGTTCGAAAATCTCAGCACCGTCGCTCAGGTCGCTGCGGCCAATAAAGCATTCACGGAGCCCAAACTAAGGGCGCTGATTCAAGCAGGAGCTTCCAACGGGCTCGAAATGGCCCTGGTGCGCATTGGCCGGCGCATTTTCATCGACATTGAAAAATTCAATGCCTGGCTAGATACGAGGTGCAATAAAGGATCGGCGCGATGACCGCTCCTACTTGCAACACATGTTCTGAGCCAGCTGTTCACCGCATTGATCTCTATTATCCCGGCCTGGGTTGCTCGTTTTTAAAGGTCTATCTTTGCGACAAATGCAAACAGATCCCGGCTCCCATTCCAAGCGCGAAGGTTCTAAAGCGGCGCGGATTTTGGTGGTGGTCTGGATCTTGGGTTAGGTGCATTGGCGCCGATGGCACGGCGGCCGAAATACTGGATGAAGAGAGGGCGTCGCCGTTAAGGGCGAGAAATCAGTTCCGTAGTCTTGGGCCGTTTAATGGCTCCACTGATTCGGTTTCCGATAAGTGATCGAATATTCTGATCTTGGTGAAGACCCGAACCTCTGCGCGCGGTTTTCCGAAGAGAGCTTGGCCATCGAATATGCAAGTCAGCACGGAGATGCCTGGAAATACATTGCGGAGTGGGGAAAGTGGTTTTACTGGGATGGCCGCCGCTGGGATGTTGATCTCTCGTTGCGTCACTTTGATCTGGCCCGACGAATCGCACGCGCCGCATCGACAAACGCATTAATTGACCCAGTCCTGCGCGAAGGTAGCAGAGATAGAGTGTCTGTCGCACTCGGATCTGCCAAAACAGTGGCAGCGATTGAGCGGCTTGCTCGCGCGGATCGTCGGCATGCTAAGCATGCATCCGATTGGGACCGTAACCCTCGGCATTTAAACATGCTCGATGGAATTTTGAATCTGACGACGGGCGAGGTCATGCCGCATGACCCTCTTGCCTATTGCACCAAAATTGCCGGCGCCCATATTGGCGGACATTGCCCTACCTGGCTCAATTTTCTGAACCGCGTGACCGGCGGCGACGCGGAGCTGATAGCCTTTCTGCAACGCTTCGCTGGGTACTGTCTTACCGGTGACACTTCTGAGCATGCATTCCTTTTTCTGTGGGGATTGGGAGGAAACGGCAAATCGACTTTCGCCAACGTCTTGTTGGCTGCATTGGGAAGTTATGCCACCACTGTGCCGGCAGAAACGTTCGTGGAGAGCCACAACGAGCGCCACCCTACCGACATGGCGATGCTCAACGGCGTGCGCCTGGCGGTGGTTCCTGAGGTGGCGGATGGGCAGCGCTGGGCGGGTTCAAAAATAAAGGGCGCCACTGGTGGCGACCCGATCCGTGCGCGTTTTATGCGGCAGGATTTCTTCGAGTTCATTCCACAGTTCAAATTACTGTTCGTGGGGAATCACAAGCCATCTTTCCGCAATGTTGACGAGGCAATGCGAAGAAGGTTTTGTTTGGTGCCGTTCAATCAAAAAATCCCAGCGGCAGAGCGCGATCCAGACTTACCAATAAAGTTGCGGCGTGAGCTCGGGGGAATTTTGAACTGGATGGCTGATGGGCTGATGGCATGGAACAAGATGGGGCTGGCGCCGCCGGCGGTGGTGCGAGAGGCCACTGAGCAATATCTTGACGACGAAGACATATTGCGAGCCTGGCTCAGCGAGTGCTGCGTTCGAGAAGCGGCGGCGTTTGCACCTTCTGCTGAGTTGCACACGTCGTACCGCGCCTGGGCGGAACGGACCGGAGAGAAGTTCTTCGGGGCCAAGACACTCGGGGGAATGCTCGAAGATCGTGGTTACGAGCGCACCAGGGAAGGCCTCCGGGGATTCCGTGGAATCAGGTTGAGAACGCCACAAGGCCGGCTGGAGGCGGTCTCGTAATGAACCTTTGCCACTTCGGCCACTTGTTCCCGTTTAGGACGTATACGCGCGCATGTACACGCGCGGGTATACGTCCTAATACAGATCATCTGGCCGAAGTGGCAAAAGGCGGTTGTGTGTCCGTAAGAACTGCCGTGATCCGTCGAACAACGCAATGGTGCGATGCGAAATTGGGGAGGGGCGGGTCAATTCCTTCCGACCTGATCGCCAAAGACCGTTTGCCTAGCCAAATTTTTTCGTGCGCGAGTTTCGGAGGGGGGGGGTATTTTTTGAGAAAACGTGATGTTGCAATGAATTTGCAGTGAATTTCCGATGAAAACAATCTTTTTTGGAGCATGAATCATGAATGAAGCGACAGGTGAAGCGATGGGTGAAGCACTGGGCACTCTGATCAGGGCGGCGGCAAACTTTAGCTTGGCTGCTGGTGCCGGTTACAAGCAGGAACGCCCCGAGGATTGGGCGCGCCTGGTCTCTCTCTTCAATACCGGGCGGGGCGAACTTCTGGCGAAGATACAAATTTCGCCGAGCCCGCATGTTGATTTGGTCTTGGTGGTCAATGGGCAGGAGCAGGTTTTCTATTCAACATCGGCTCGCGAACTTAACTCTGTTGTGAATTGATTTGATACCCGTTATGATCAAGACAGTAATTCTTTGCGTGCGCGATGCACGCAAAGACGCCTCACCAGCGTGCGCGATGCACCGTTGGCCGGCGAGCAGTGAAGGTAGGCCGTCAGGCCGTTGCTCGTTTGCTTATGGAGATCGCACATGACCACGAAATTCAGTCTTCCCCTCGAAATCAAGGCTTCCGATGTTGCCAGCTCTGGCGAGTTCGCCGGATATGCGGCGGCCTTCGGAAATGTAGACCTGGGCGGCGATGTAATTCTCCCTGGCGCTTTCGCCAAGACTCTCGCAGAACATAAGGCGCGAGCATCGCAGCCCGCCCTTCTCTGGTCGCACGATCAGAGTATGCCCATTGGCACCATCACCACGTTGAACGAGGACCGCAAGGGCCTTCGCATGCAGGGCCGGCTGACGCTTGCTGTGCGAGCTGCTGCTGAGGCCTACGCGTTGCTCAAGGATGGTGCGGTCGGCGGCATGTCAATTGGCTACAGCATTCCTAGCGGTGGCGCGGAAAACGGTGGCGACGCGCGCCTTCTGAAAGAAATCGATCTGTATGAAATTTCCCTGGTAGCGGTCCCGATGAATCCGGCAGCTCAGGTCACAGCGGTCAAGGCTATGGACTGCGCCAATCCCAGGGAATTGGAGCGGCTGCTTCGAGATCACCTATCACTGAGTAAGCGGAAAGCAGTTGCCGCAAGTAGTGCGCTTTGGCCGGTTCTGAATGGTCGCGATGACCAGGAAGACGATCGAGACGATCGAGCAGGCTACTCACCCGAAGGGCTCAAGACCATTGTCAGAGAGCTCGAATCAATCAATCTATTTTTAAAGGGTCAACGATGAAATCAATCCTTGTATCGATTCATGAAAACCGCGTTCGGCTGCTCCTGGCCGTGATGTTTTGCTCAATAACGGTCATCTTTGGTGTACCTGATGCCGGAGCTGCAGGCGCCGCCCTGGCGGCCGGAATGCTGCTCGAAACCACGCCTGCAGATGAGATTCTGAAAAAGGCGTTGCTCGACCATGGGCAGAACATCAAAGAGCATTTCGAAAAGGCGGCTGAGGTGCAAAAAGAAATGAAGCAACGCATGCTCGACGTTGAGCAAAGGCTTTCTCGGCGCCCTGGTGCTGGCTTGGCTGCTGATGGCACAAATCCAGCGGAGGAACTGACAAGCCTGATCGTCAACGCTGATGGGTTTGCGGAATTGAAGTCTCAAAAATCTGACCGGTTTTCGGTAACCATTCCGGCACAGTTGGTGAAAACGGCAATCATCAATGCGACCGGCGCGAGTCAGCCTCTTGTTCCGGCTGATCGCAGGCTGAATGTCGTGGCGAGCCCGCAGCGGCGATTCACCATCCGTGACATTTTCCCGCAGGTCCCTACATCCTCCAATCTGATCGAATTTCCAAAGGAGAATGTATTCACCAACAATGCCGGCGCACAGTTCAGTTCTCCGGATTCTGTTGAAAACGTGCTGAAGAACGAATCGGCGATGACCTTCACGCTTTCAAGTGTGCCCCTGGTAACGCTGGCGCACTGGATACCAGCTTCCAGGCAGATCCTCAGCGACGCGCCGCAGCTGCAGATGTACATCGAAAATCGATTGATGTATGGCTTGAAGCTGGTTGAGGAAACGGAGTATCTCTTAGGGGATAGCTCCAGCGGGCATCTGTCCGGTCTTTGGGGGAGTGCCACTCTCTACAACCGTGGGGCATCGAACGACACCAAGCTTGATGCCCTGGCGAAAGCGTACTTACAGTTGACGTTGTCTGATTACGATCCAACGGCATTCATCCTCAATCCGGTGGATTGGTTTGACCTGATGCTGATGAAGGACACCCAAGGCAGATACCTTTTTGGCGATCCGCATTCGATGGTGGCGCCACGCCTTTGGGGGCGCCCTGTAGTGGTTACCAATTCCATGACTTCAGGTTCCTTCATGGCGCTGGATGCTGTGAATGCTGGTTATATCGCAGACCGCGAGGATGCGTTGGTCAGAATCTCTGAACATCATGATGATTTCTTCGTGCGCAACATGGTGGCAATTCTTTGCGAAGAGCGGACGGCGCTGGTAATTGAGCGCGGCGGCGCGATTGTGAAGGGCACGTTGCCTCTTTACGGTACCTAATCTGAACAGCGGGGATCAGGCGTGAGTGCCCCTCTCCAGAAAAACCACGTCAGCCGACGGCGCCATATTGGGGGCGTGCGTCGGCACTAGCCGAATGAATATTCGATCATTGCTTTGTGATGGGGGTGACACTTGAGCACTTTAGGCAAGGCCGTTATTGAGTTTTCGGCTGACACTGCCACTTTTAATAATGACGTGGCGCGAGCCGCGCGCAGCTTCGATCAATCCATGGCCGGCATGAAGGCAGGCATCGAAAGCCTGCGCAATGCCGCCATCGGCCTGTCTGCAGCCACCGGGTTCGGCGCCATGATCAAGGGCGCCATCGATGCCGGCGATGAGCTGAACAAGCTCGCACAGAAAACCGGCATTTCGGTCGAATCGCTCTCCGAGATGAAGCTCGGCGCGCAGCTCGCCGATGTCGATATGCAGGCCCTGGCCACCGGCATGAAGGGATTCAACAAGGCCATGGTCGAGTCGCAGGACGCGACCAGCAAATCGGCGCAGATCTTCAAGGCGCTCGGCGTCGATATCTCGCAGGGGCCGAATATCGCGCTGCAGCAGGTAGCGCAGCGTTTTTCAGAAATGAAGGACGGCGCCGAGAAATCGACGCTCGCCGTCGAGCTTTTCGGCAAAGCCGGCATGGGCATGATCCCCTGGCTGAATCAGGGCGCCGACGGCATGGCGCGCGCCGCCGAGCAGGCGCGCAACCTCGGCCTGGTGATGAGTAAGGAAACCGCCGCCCAGGCCGAGCAGCTCAATGATCAGCTGAAAATCCTCGCGATGCGATCCGAGGCTCTCGGTCTCAAAATCGCCGGCACCATCGTGCCCGCGCTGGTGTCGCTCACCGGCAACCTGGTCACCGCCGCCGAAAAGGGCAGCTACCTCTGGCAGACCATCGTCGAAGGCGCCAAGATGAGCGGCGCCGTGCTCTCGGCGCTCACGCCCAGGTGGGCGATGCAGAGCGGCCTGATCGACAAGATGAATCAGGCCCTGTTCGATTACGACGAGCACCTGCGCTCGATGAAGGAAGGCCCGAACGTGTGGCCCGGCGCCGCGCAGCCGAGCAAGCCGGCCGGTAGCGCCAACAACGAGGCGCTGGCCTGCGCGCTCTCGGGTGGCAAGTGGGACGGCAAGCAATGCGTGCGTGGCCCGGTGCCAGCGGCCGCAAAAAGCCCTTACCTGGACGCCGGCCAGATCGCCAAGAAGCAGATCGATGGCGAGGAAGAATTGGTGCGCCTGGCACGCGAACAGACCGAGTATCTGGAAAAGCAGCAAAAGCTGCACATGGATGCGGCCGAGGCGATCCGCCGGCAGCTCGATCCGATGATCGCCATTAACGATAAAACGCGCGAAATGGCGACTCTGGTCAACGAGGGCCTGCTCGCACCGAAAGATGCCGAGGCCGCATTCGAGAAATTGATGCTGGAAACCGTGCTTGCCGAGCAGGCGGCCAACAGCTACTCGGCCAAATTGAAGGACGTGAACGACATCGGCCGCGAGCTCGGCTTGACGTTCACCTCGGCCTTCGAAGATGCCATCGCTGGCGGTAAGAAATTCAGCGATATCCTGAAAGGCCTTGGAAATGATATTGCGAAAATTATCGTGCGCAAATCCATCACAAAGCCACTTGCCGAGGGTATATCCGATTCAATTGGCGGATCCGGACTGGGGGATTTCCTGAAAGGACTATTCAAGGCCGACGGCGGCCCGGTATCGGCCGGCGAACCGTACATCGTCGGCGAGCGTGGCCCGGAGCTGATGGTGCCGGGCAGCTCGGGCACCATTGTGCCCAATGCCGCCC
Source organism: Betaproteobacteria bacterium (assembly GCA_947479645.1). GTDB lineage: Bacteria > Pseudomonadota > Gammaproteobacteria > Burkholderiales > SG8-39 > CAIYPG01. The sequence goes on from CANKAJ010000053.1 coordinate 17,820, forward strand.
TGGCCGGCGCCGGTGGCTCGATCTTCAATGTGGACCTGCGCGGGGCTTCAGTCGAGGCAGTAGCGCGCCTGGAGCGCTTTGTCAGCCAGATTAATGGCACGCTGGAACGGCGGGCAGTGTTTGCGGTGGCTGATGCCCAGCGGCGCGGGGCGCTGTGATAGAAGACACTTGGGGCGGTCAATGCGCTATATTCTGATCGAAGCGTTCTGCAATCCGGTTTCGGTACACTATGCCGGGTACACGGAGAAAGCCGTGCGGCGCAAGATCGAGGAATGCGTATGGCTGGAAGGCCATGAGTACCGGCGTGCCCCGGACGGCCGAATTTCGATTGATCTGCAAGGGTATGAAAAGTGGGTAGAAGGTCAACGACGGGCGGCGTGATCCCGAAAGGCGATCGCATTCAACTGACCTTTGTGTTTCAAGGTAAGCGGTACCGTCCTACGCTGGAGCTCCCCCCGACTGCAGCAAATCTGAAGCACGCCAGGCGCCAGCTGGAGCGGATCAAGCAGCAAATCAGCAATGGCTCGTTTTCTTTCGCCGAATCCTTTCCTGATTATCGATTTATCGAGGAAGTCTCGAAGCCTGTCGCGGCCACGACCTTTGGCGACGTTGCGGATCGATTCCTGGCATCGATAGGTGATCTTGAGTATGCAACGCGCGAGAGTTATAGAAAGATTGTGGAGGCCTTCTGGCGGCCCAAATTCGGCGCTCAGCCGATTGCTGATATTCGGTACAGCGATCTGGCCGCCATCATTGGCGGCCACCCGTGGGGGTCAGTGAAAACCCGCAATAACGTGCTTTCCGTGGGCAAGCGAATATTCGGCCTGGCGTATGCTGATGAGGCCATTGATCGGGACCCGACTGACCGGCTCAAGTCTCTGCGCGTGCAGCGCGTACCGCCAGATCCGTACACCATTGCCGAGGCCGAGACGCTGATTTCGGCCATTCGAGACGCATGGGGCAGCCATGCCGGCAATTATGCCGAGTTCGGATTCTTTACCGGTTGCAGGCCTTCCGAGCTGATCGCGCTGCTCTGGAGCGACGTGGACATGCCAGGGGGCACCGTGCGCATCGACAAGGCGCGAGTGATGGCGCAGAACAAGAATCGCACCAAAACGGCCACAGTGCGGGAGATTGAGCTCTGCCCGCGGGCGCTGGACGTCCTGCGCAGGCAGCGTGAGCTGACCGGGCTGAGGGCAGGGCACATATTCACCCAGGACGATGGCGAACCGTTCCACGATCTGCAAATTCCCTGGAAGCGCTGGCAGTTCGTGCACAAGAAGCTGACGATGCGATATCGCGAGCCGTACCAGATGCGCCATACGTCGGTGACGTGGAATCTGATGATCGGAAAAAACCTGCTGTGGGTTGCGGATCAGCACGGACATAGTGCGGCCGTGATGCTGAAGACCTATGCGAAATGGTTGCGCGGCGCGACCGAAAAAAGCATCGATGACATTCGCGCGGCAATGGGATTTGCCACTCATTTGCCACTAGGCCAACGTGCCAATGATGCTATCTCATTGACACAATTTGGAAACCACTGGCGGAGAGAGAGGGATTCGAACCCTCGATACGGGATAAACCGTATAACGCCTTAGCAGGGCGCCCCCTTCGGCCACTCGGGCATCTCTCCGCAGCGAAGGTGAGAATATACCACGTGACAACTTATTAAGTGGTTCTGTTCGGTGAGTTTATTGAGTCTGATATAATTCGTTTGTTGCGCCCGTAGCTCATCTGGATAGAGTACTTGGCTACGAACCAAGGGGTAGGGAGTTCGAATCTCTCCGGGCGCACCATTAAGTGTTCTCAAATTAAGCGGTTAGATCAACTTGGTCTAACCGCTTTTTTGTTGTTTGTACTATTCCACCCACTTTGTACTATTCAACCGATGCCGCCAAGCGGTTTTACGACCTCTGGCTTGCGTCGATAGATCGCATCAGTAGTCCTCGCATCGGCGTGCGAAAGCAGTGCCCTTGCGTGTTCCAGCGACGGTGCATCACTGGCGCATTTGGCGCGTAAGTCATGCTCGGTAAATCGGTTCTCGACCTTGGTTTCCTTGATCACCCGATCCATGAATCGCTGCCACATACTGTCCCAGCCGTGCGACTCGCCGGTGGCCTCGTTAACGTATCCCAGCCCATTTCTTTTACAGAAGAGGAAAGGCGAGATGACTGGGCGCACTGCCTTTACCAACTCGACCACGGCCCGTAACTCCGGTGTCCATGTGTAGACGGTACGCTTGCCGGTGCTGGCTGCGGTCTTGTGTCGCTGGATATGCAGTCCGTCCTCTTTGATGTTCGATACGGTCAGGCGCAACATATCCGAGCGTGCCATGCCAGTCATCAGCTTTAGGCGAATGTAAGCCTGAATTGCCAGAACGCTTCCTTTATTGCGCGGTGACCTGAGCGCCAGCAATTCGACTATTTCCCAATCCTCAACGTAACGATCGCGTGGCTTCTCGCCCGTAAGTCTTACTGCAGACGGGTGCTTGCTGAGAGAACGTTTGCTGCGACTGACGAATATCTCCTGGCCTTGCGGCCACCGGCTTTCAGGAGATGAGGCCGGCTTCGACGCTCGATGATGCGAGCAAGGGCGATGGGATAACGGCCATCAACCGGGCTGACTCAGCCAGCGTAAAGCTTTGTTCATTGTCCGTTCGGTGCGACGTGGCAAACGCATATCGACATGCAGCGCCCGAGCCCTCTGGCTATGACCAACGATTCGTCGCACAAGTTCCTCGTCGAGGAACCGCACCTGTCAGCACTGCTAACGACCTTGCGGGTGAACGGTTGACGCAGGCAGCTTACCCACCGCCGCGCGTTCCGTGCGTGAGAGGCGCCTCCACGCGCGACCGTGGATAAGTTACATTGAATCGATCAAGGCAATCCTGCGTACTTCGCCTGAGCCTCGCAGCCTGAATGCTGGAACTGTATGCATTGCTCCTTTTCTGACCTCATCGTACAAGTGCGCCGCCAAGCCGTGCTGGTGCCTCTTCGAAGATGAACGGATTGAGAAAAATGCGGCCGGCAAGCAGATTCCGGTCAACCTCGCTCAGCCGCGCCTCCTCGGCCACCGCCGGCCAGGCCATCCGCATCCTGTCGATCTGGTGCGCGATCAGGTCCTCAGCGGTCCGTGCATCGAGCAGGAACTGGGGCGCCGCTGCGAGGCAAGTGGCCAGCCGGCTCCTGCGGTTTTCCCCGGTGATCAGCATGGCCTGTGTCGCCTCGTTGCCGGTCCGGTTCTGGGGGCAGATGTCATAAGCGGGGGTGAGACTCAGATGTTCGCCGTCCCAGAAGGCCGCATGGTTGCGGGCGTGGTCATCCGTGTTGCCGCACAGGATGTTGAAGACGAGACGCCCAAACAGCTCGCGCAGCGTTTCCTTCGGCAGGCTGAATCGGTGGCGGATGATCTCGGTGAGGTCCTCGTAGCTCGCATAGCGCGCCATCATCTCGTCCAGTCCGAACAGGGTAAGGGCGGACACCATGGCCCGGCGCTGCCAGCCTTGTGCATTGTGTACCCGGTCGAACCGCTCGACGAGCAGCACGTCCTTGCCGGCCACGTGCTGGAGGCTTACCGGGGCGACATCGAGGCCGACGCTTGCCGCAAGCCGCATGGCCGCGTACTCCGCCTTCACCACGTTGTACGTGTCCGTCGACGAAGAAAACTTGGCGATGAGCTTCTTCGTTCCATCCTCGAACATTGCCTTGGGCCGGGCACCGCCTAGCGAGCTACCATGGAGCAGGGCGAGTTCGAGTTCCGAGCTGAGGGGGATGCCTTTTTCGATTTTCTCGGCGGCGCCCAGGAGTTCTTCGAGGCGGGCAGTCTGCGCTGCGCGCGGCCGGTACTCTGTCGGTGAAGCCTGGAAGTCCAGCGCGCCGATCCTGTCCGAGCCGGATTCGAGCATGTAGGTCAATTCATCCAACGCGTCGAGGTCGGCCTCCCGTCCCCTCGATCCCAGGATGCGGTTGAGGATGACGCGACGACCCCAGGCGTCGGGAGCCCCGTCACGCAGGCAACCGGCCATCGCCAAGCCGGGGGCTGGGGGAATCACCCCGCGCCCGAGCGGCAATTCGGGAAGATAGATCGGGATGGCCTGGGGGTGTTCGAGATAGCTTTTGCCATAGTTGAAGACGAGGCGCTCGCCCGCGCGCGATATCCGGCCGGCCACGCAGGGTTCAGTAGCGCCCGGTAGCCAGATCCATGCGTAGGCTTCATCTCGGCGGGGGTCAGAAGTCATCTTTTACCGTCTTCGGGCTCTGGCGCACGGACTGGGGCAGGAGGAGGAGCTTGTCGCGGGCCATGCCAAGGTGCCGGCTCAGGGTAGCTGGGTCGGCTTCGAACAGCCTCACACCGACGATGGCCGCCACCTCGAAACACGCCCCGATCGAGCAGCCCATGTCGCCGTTCTCGATGCGATGCACGAGACCGCGTGAGATGCCGGCCCGCTCGGCCACCTCGGCACTAGTCATTTCTCGCCCGACTCGGGCACTGTGGATAAGGTGCCCGAGTAGTTCGGCTGCTTCGCGCCCGTAGCGGGAGTAGCTGCGTGTCGCTGGTTTGCTCATGGCGGGCCTTTGTTTCATTAATAGTGCGTAATAGGCATTTGGGCTCGATTTTTGATTCATTGTAAAGGAATTATGGTGGTTCGGCAGTATTTGCTCCACAAATGAGCCTCGAATGCACTTTGAGCTCGGTTTATGAATCATTGTTCGCAGCGCAGTCGGCAACCGAACCTGACTGGGCGAAGCAGCCGATTGTCAGGAAATAAGGGAATACGGAAGCTCGTACCGGTTGGTCGATGCAATCATCGTCAAGCACATGCACCGGCATGTGGTTCATCGCCATCCAGTGTGCAAAGTGCGCCACTGCCGCCAAGCAACTGCGCGTAGTGGTGGCCGCATAACGGCCACGCTTCAGACGAGAGATACACATCATCGGAAAAGCGCCGGATGACTCCGTAGGCTTTCGACAAGGACGTGTCGCCCTTGAATACGAGATGCTGCGCATAGGGGCCGGTAAAGAGCGGGTGCAAAGACCAGACGCCCCAGATGTCCTTTTTCAACAGGTGAGGGGGCAAGCCGGATATATCGGCGACTGCGTTGAGCGCATCGATACGTTCCGTAATGGAGAGTTGGAAGAACTCAGCCAAGGGTTACCATGGCCGCCCTCCATATCGGCAGCCGTGCGCGTTTGGCTAATCGCGTGGGGTTCTGGCATTGGCCGATTCAACGTCGAGGCCGTGGCCGATGTCCCGCTTTTCCACTGCTAGGGGTGGAGGGGTTTGACCCGGGCACCGGGGCTCTTAAACGATTTTTCGAACAGGAGTCTTCCAGACTACGAAAATTCTACAGTTGTCATTTTAAGCCGTCTTGCGTTGCCGGCCATCATTACGTCCAAGGTGGCGATTGTCTTCGCACCAATTTCCTGGGCTACGGCAAGATGGAGTGCGTCGCTCGACCGTAACCCATACGCCGAAAGGCGAACCAATTTGGCAGCATCGCCAAATGCGTGCCGACTCACGGGCGCCAGTCGAAGCCCCGATTTACAAAACGCCTCAAAGTTGCGCCATGCAGCCTTGGCGTCTTTGGAGATAAGCTTTCCGGTTCGCTCCTTGATGCTTAAAGCGCTGGCAAACTCGGTAACGATCCAATCTGATGAAACCACAGGGTCATTGCATGCACTGAACCAGCGTTCAATGAGATCGCTCGACGGTTCTGCTACAAACAGCGGCACGGCCGCGCTGGTATCGAGATAAACCATCAGTAGCGTGCTTCCCGGCGCATCTGGTCGACCACTGATTCGGTCATCGGCATGCCTTGGCGTAGTTTGCGCATACGCTGGAGGAATAGGGCTTTGTCGAACGCCTTGGCAGGCGTAAGCGTGATACTTCCCGCCGATGTTATCTCGGCGTCAACGCTATCGCCTTGTCGCAGACCGGTAGCACGAACGCATTCGACCGGTAGCCTCACGGCTAAACTATTGCCCCATTTGGCCAATTGAAGTCTCATGTTATCCCTTCCGTATATACATGGATATACTATATGATACCTCGGTATCTGGATTTGGCAAATGGATAGTCGGTGTATAGCTCGTCAGTATCCGATGCTTGAGACCGAAAATCTGTTGAATAAGTAGTGAATTCATTGGATTCTGAGTCGGATCTTCGATTGCTTTTCATCAATACAAGGTTGCGTGACTTTTGCGTTACTTATACAGCTCCAATAGGCTCAACTGGGCAAAACACGTGCAACGGGCGTCTCCACGTTGTTGAAAAATAAAGCCTATTAAATCTTCCCGAAGGCTACGAACCAAGGGGTAGGGAGTTCGAATCTCTCCGGGCGCACCATGTTACTCAAGGGTTTTCAGTCAAAGGCTGGAAACCCTTTTTCATTCAAGGGGACTCCTACAAAAGTCCCTCGTCTGCCAGTGACTGTCAGACGTCAACGATCCGTCCGCTTGGTTTTATTCTGAGGTCTGCACGCTTTGTGGCAGTGCGCAAGGTCGAAATAATATCCTGTAGCGGTACGATCTGATCCATCGTCAGCCCGAGTCGGAATCGGAAGTCTTCAGCCGAGGTAAAGGGGCCGTCTGCCTCGCGTAATTGCACCGCTTTGCGCGCGAGATCGCGACTCATGCCGGGAAGGGTCGCGATTGCATCCACGCTGACCACATTGATATCGAGTACGGCGCGACCATCGGCCTGCATCCGATACTCCGAGTTTTTTGCTTCTGCAGGCGGTGGAGGGGCAATAAACAGAGGGCGCAATCGAGCGCGTGATTTGGGAGTGAGGCCCATCTTTTCGGCAAAGTGTTCGAATGATGTATAGCCGCCGACCTGCTCGCGCATGGCCACCGCCTGACGTGCTCTTTCCGGGCCCATATCCGGCAACAAGGCGAAATCGCGTTCGCTCATGGTATCTGCGTCAAACAGTATGCGGTGTGCCGCTGTTAATTCTGTGGATGCTATCTCGAATGCAGGCAATCCAAGTTCAGCGCGTCGCTGCACCTCAACTGCCTCTTTCTTCTGGCGCGTCGATTCGCGCAATTCTTCGCGCTCATCTTCGATGGCAACAAGCCGCTCGAGAAACTCTCCGCGCGCCCGGGCAGCATGGATGGCGCTGAAGATGAGCGACACATACATGGCGCGCTTGACGTACAGATCGAGGCCAAATTGCTCAGGGTTAAAGAGCCAGAGCACGAATACCGGCACTCCGTAGATCAATCCCCAGAACATCCAACGCAGGTCCATTACCCGCATGCCAGTATAGAGAAAGGGCACCCAGTAAAACCAGACAGTGAGGATGCTGAGCATGTACCAGGACTGCATGTATTCCCACTTCAGGCCGCGGGCAGTATGTCCCAAGCTCTCGTCTTTGTTGTTCTTGTACTCCATGTCTCCCGCCTCCCTAGTGCGGTACTGCTAGAACTCCAGTGTTCTGCCGCCACGCGTTCCCTTGGCGCCTTCTTCGACAACGCTTGCGCTGACCGCGCGTTCGTTGGCCCAGCGGCGGATCTGGTCGATGCGTTCTTTTTGGGTCACCGACAGCGGGACGGTGCTGCGAATGGCCCGCGAAAAATCGGTCCATTGTAGCGCCCTCGATTCGGCGTAAGCGTCAAACAATGCGGAAATCACCGCCTGTTCTATTTCCGCGCCGATGAAGCCGTCGGTAATGTCGGCAAGCTTGCCCAGAGCATCCTCTGTCACCTTGATTGCACCGACAACGTCGGGATGGCGCAGGCGCTTGTTCATGTGGAGGCGGAAAATGTCCATGCGCTCTCGCTTCGTCGGTAGGTCCACGAAGAAAATCTCGTCGAAGCGGCCTTTGCGCAACAACTCCGGTGGCAGGCCATCAATGTTGTTCGCAGTGGCGATGACGAACACGGGTTTGGCCTTTTCCTGCATCCACGTGAGGAAGGTGGCGAATATTCGGCTGGAGGTGCCGCCGTCGCCTTCGCCTGACTTGGAAAATCCCTTTTCAATTTCGTCGACCCAAAGGATGGATGGCGATACCGCCTCTGCGGTACGCAGTGCGTTGCGCAGGTTTTCCTCGCTCTGGCCAATGTAGCTGCCAAAGATTCGTCCCACGTCCAGGCGCAGCAGCGGCAATTGCCAGGCCGCGCCAATTGCCTTGGACAGCATGCTTTTGCCGCAACCAGGAATGCCTGTGACCAGTACTCCCTTGGGAGCTGGTAACTGGTATTTCTGCGCCGACTCCAGCCAACTCTTGTCACGCTTCTTCAGCCAGCGCTTGAGGTTGCCAAGGCCGCCGACTTCTTCGATTTTTACATCACTTTTTACAAATTCAAGGATGCCTGCCTTGCCAACGATCTGGCGCTTTTCCTCGTAGATCATGTCGATGTCATCGGGTCCCAGCGTGGCGTCGCGCACCATTGCACGGGCAAAGGCATTTTCGGCTTCATGCAGGGTTAACCCAAGCGCGGCATTGGCAAATCGCTCGATATCCTTGTCATTGAGCGTTACCGTAATGCGGCCGCTTGCCCTGTTGCCTTCGATCATCCCTTGCAACAATTCGCTTACTTCAGGGACTCCTGGGAGGTCGAAATCGAGCACCGTGATTTCTTTTTCGAGCTCCAGCGGCAGTTGTACTACCGGCGACAGGAAAACGATGCTCTTGGGTTTTGCTCCTTGTCTGAACATGGCAGACAGGTCACGCAGTTTGCGTACCACCTGGTGGTCCTTGTCGCGCGTCTGCGTGCCAAAAAAAACGTGAAAGTCCTTGAATACGAATATTGCCGGTTCGGCGTGACGCTCCACTGCGGCAAGTGCATCAAGCGGACTTTCGGTCGTCTCGCGCGGCGGGGCGCCAGGTCCGACCAGTGCATCAGTGACGCTCCAGGTGAAGACAGTGCGCGGAGTACGCACTCGGGCGGCGTCTCGTGCGACCTCTCGAATAAGGCCCAGCACGCGTTCCTCCTCCCAGGTACCGATGTAGATGTAGGGGAACCGGGCACGTAGCAGGTTGGCAAAGGAAAGTGAAAAATCAGCCATTGGATCGGCGCACGTGGTGGAGTACGGACATTGGAGTTAATTCCCTGGCTGTGCGCGTCTGTTCCAATATGGAATGATGTGCATGTACATGCTGGCATTTTGCACGAAGCGCCAATTCTGCGCAGGTTGCTGATCAACTCCCAAACATATCCTGGCTGAATTTCCTTGATCAGCACCACATATTGGCAGTTCGTCATTATTGAATGCCCTCCAATAGCTTCAGAGGGCAATCCATTGTGTTCACGAGCCCGTATCTTTGTTCATCGGGAATTATGGCTGGTCTTTTGCAGGAGAAGCGTAGGCGTACCAACCATGGTTTTTGCACCAATGCAGTGTCAAATAATTCATGCTTGGCATCAAGAAAATGCGCATGACAGTCTGAATGGATACTCGTACCAAGCATGTCTGCGTGGCGCAAATGCTGCTTACTCTGTTTGTACTTTCGCCTTTTCCTCCTCCTTTGAGGTGAGAGCTTATTTGGCCGAACCTTCGGGTTCGGCCTTTTTTTTATTGTGAAAGCCATATTCGATATTGGCGTGCAGTAGAAGGCTCACAGTGGTTGTTGGAAGTGGGGCAATTTCCCTGATGCGGCTTCCCAATGAGATGTAGCCAGTAACATGGTTTTGCGGCACAATTCTGTAGTGCGTTGTTTCGGTGGAAACTTTCAAGTGCTGCAGCCTTTGTGACTGTGCAATGATGGTGTTTCTTCCTGAGTGGAGTAAATGTGAGGACACGATGGTCAAGATATGGCTGCCGATACCCCGTTAATTCTGACGCTTGATTACCATGGCGTGCCACATCGCTGGATTAGCTGGCAGCAGGCCTGCTATTACTACGCCAAGAATCTTGTAGCCTGGACCCTTGGTGATACCGCATTTACGGTGCACGGAGGTGTATCGCGACTGACCGGGCAACGGTCCCGCATTTCCGGGCAGTCCATTATTGCCATTAAGGGCAAGGCAATGGCCTTCAAGGGGTTTAATCACATCCCACCATTGAATAACCGGGAGTTGTTCAGGCGCGACCACCATACATGCGCTTATTGCGGAGAAGAGTTCAGCTTCTTGCGATTGACGCGGGATCACATCAAGCCGGCGTCGCGAGGCGGCCGTGATACCTGGATGAACGTTGTTACTGCCTGTAGGCACTGCAATGGAATCAAGCGGAACCGCACTCCTGAGGAAGCAGGGATTCAATTGATTTACACCCCTTATGTGCCGAACCGTGCGGAGTATCTGATCCTGACCAATCGCAAGATATTGGCGGACCAGATGGAGTTTTTGCGTCCTCATGTATCAAATCATGGGCGAGTGCTTGCCCTTCATGCAGCCTGATGAGAACCCAGAAAACCCACACAAGCACTGTCGGGCATTCGGTAAAAGTAGCGGCATAGAGTAAAATTCAAAATCCATTTCCCTAGTCTGCGCAAGATTCCAAATTTGAAAGCCATTTTTCTCGACTTTGAGCAGCCCATCGCCGAACTGGAAGCCAAGATCGATGAATTGCGCTTTGTTCAGGATGACTCCGCAATTGATATTTCCGAGGAAATACAGCGCCTCCAGAAGAGAAGTCTGGCGCTGACCAAGGATATCTATGGCAAGCTCACACCCTGGCAGGTAGCGCAGGTGGCGCGGCATCCGCAGCGCCCCTATACGCTCGATTACATCGGTGCCATTTTTACCGATTTTGAAGAACTTCACGGTGATCGTAGCTTTGCTGATGATGCTTCCATCGTTGGCGGACTGGCACGATTCAATGGCCAATCCGTCATGGTGATTGGCCATCAAAAGGGGCGTGACACCAAAGAAAAGATCTATCGAAATTTTGGTATGCCAAGGCCTGAGGGCTATCGCAAGGCGCTCCGTTTCATGCGCATCGCCGAGAAATTCGGAATTCCTGTGCTGACATTTGTGGACACCCCGGGTGCTTATCCGGGGATAGGCGCTGAGGAGCGAGGTCAGTCCGAGGCCATTGGGCGCAATCTCTATGCCATGGCAGAACTACGGGTTCCCATCGTTTGTACGGTAATAGGCGAGGGGGGCTCAGGAGGGGCGCTGGCGATCGCAGTTGGTGATGCCGTAATGATGATGCAGTACTCGACTTATTCGGTCATCTCACCAGAAGGCTGCGCTTCCATATTATGGAAGAGTGCCGAAAAGGCATCCGAAGCCGCTGAAACGCTCGGGATTACCGCCAGTCGTCTGAAAACGCTGGGGCTTATCGATAAAATCATCACCGAGCCTGTGGGTGGGGCACACCGAGATCCCGCGGCCGCGGCGCAAAACCTGAAAAAATCGCTTCAGGAAACCTTACGATCCGTGTCTGGAAAGAGTCCTGCAGAAATCGTCGATGAACGATTCGAACGTCTGGTCAGTTATGGCAAGTTCAAGGAAATTAATCTCCGCTGATCTTCTATCGGTCGTAACCGACCGTCTTCGTGCTGTAGCGACCCCCGATGCTCGTCTTCTGCTTGGGTTATCTGGCGGCCTTGATTCTGTAGTGCTGCTGGATATCCTGGTGCAGTTGGCGCCAGGATTGCGTTTTACGCTCTCTGCCCTGCATATTAATCATGGCATCAGCAAAAATGCAGGGCAATGGGCCGTGTTTTGTGAGGCTTTATGTCGCGAACGAGGCGTGGCATTTGCGGTTGAGGTGGTTGATTTGTCGCCCTACCGCACCCTGGGTGTTGAAGGTGCCGCCAGACAGGCACGTTATGAGGCATTGACACGGCATGCCGCTAGCGCAGATCGGGTGGTTATCGCGCAACATCAGGACGATCAAATCGAGACCCTCCTGCTGCAGCTGATGCGTGGCGCGGGCGCAAGAGGCCTTGCCGGAATGCCGGTGCAGCGAAGTATGGTCGGAACGAATGCCCAACTCATTCGACCGCTGCTCGACGTGGCCCGAACCGATATTGAAGGCTATGCACGATTGCACGGTTTGAAATGGATTGAAGACGAGTCAAATAGTGATATCCGGTACAAGCGGAACTTCCTTCGTCATCAGATCATTCCTGAATTTTCGGCCGGTTTTCCCGGCTATCGGGTTGCGGTAGCCCGCAGCATTGCGAATCTGGCAGAGGCCAGTGCGCTGCTCGACATCATGGCTGATGAGGATCTGGCGCATGTGGTGGTCGGCCAGGGTGTCAACGTACTGGAAATTACCAAGCTGGGGGAGGCGCGAGCCCGCAATGCCTTAAGACGCTGGTGTGAGCGCTGCGGCCTGCCGTGGCCCGGTCTTGCTCGCCTGAAAGAACTATGGCGACAAATCCTGCAGCCCGGCAAGGATGCGCAAATTGCAATTCCGATCGCAGGATGGTCATTTCGCTTGTATCGGGGGATTCTGTACTTGCAACCATGTACAAGCGTTCCTGATGGTTTCGTATGCAGGTTCTGGGGCGGTGAGGCCGAAGTTGAGTTTTCGGAGTTGGGTGGAACGTTGCGATTCCAGGGCGGCACGGGAAATGGAGTGTCTGCAGCACGCATCAAGGCGGATGGGTTAACGCTGCGGTCGAGGAGAGGCGGAGAGAAGCTGCAGCCCGATTGCAAGCGGCCTCGGCGCACCCTCAAGAATCTATTTCAGGAAAATGGCGTTCCACCGTGGCTGCGCGAGCGTTTGCCTCTGATCTATTGCGGAAAGGATCTGATATCCGTTCCCGGCGTTGGCGTGGACTGCAAATGGCAGGCAGGCCTTGGTGAAGCAAGTCTCGTCATTACCTGGGCAATGCATGGTGAACCGGGCATTGAGGATTCAGCGCCTGTCTAG
>CANKAJ010000054.1 GCA_947479645.1 Betaproteobacteria bacterium
AACTACGTCGGTTCTTTCCGGCCGGATTGATAACGCCGGCGATATGACCGCTTGCCCCCAACACGAAATGGCTTTTTCCCTTGAGCAGCCCGGTCGAGCGATAGGCGCTGTGCCACGGCACGATGTGGTCTTCGCGCGTCGCCAAGATGTAGGAGGGCATACGCAGCCGGCCAAGGTCGACGGGTTGACCCAGCATGCTCAGCTTGCCAGGAACACGCAGGCTGTTGTCCAGATACATGTTGCGCAGGTACCAGCAATACATGGGACCGGGCAGATTGGTTGAGTCGGCATTCCAGTAAAGCAGATCGAAGGCTTCCGGCTGACGGCCTTTCAGATAATTATTGACCACATACGGCCACACCAGATCATTGGCGCGCAAGGCTGAAAACACGAAGGCGAGATCCTTGCCGGGCATGATGCCGCCATTGCCAATGGAAGCGTCGCGGGCATCCATGGTCGTCTGATCGACGAACAAACCCAGCTCGCCCGTCTCGGAAAAATCAAGCAACGAGGTCAGCAACGTCAGGCTCTCCACCCAGTCATCGTCGAGTGCCGCCAGCACCGCCAGCGCCGAACCCAGCAGCGTTCCGCCCACGCAAAAACCAAGGGCATTGATTTTCGCCGCACCGCTGATATCACGCACGGTGGCAATGGCCTGAATGACGCCTTCCTCGATGTAATCATCCCAGGTGAAGTGGCCTTGCTCGGGCATGATATTGCGCCAGGACACCATGAATACGGTATGCCCCTGCTCCACGGCATAGCGCACAAAGGAGTTCTCCGGCTGCAGATCCAGGATGTAGAACTTGTTGATGCAGGGCGGCACGATCAGCAAAGGCCGCGAATAAACCTGCGTCCCTGTCGGCTTGTACTGAATGAGCTCGATCAATTCATTGCGGAATACAACGGCACCTTCGGACGCACCGACGTTCTTGCCCACTTCAAACACCGATTCATCCGTGGTGGATATGCGCCCCTTCTGCACGTCCTCCATGAGATTCTTCAACCCTTGGGCAATGCTGGCACCCTGGGTCTCCAGTGCCAGTTGCATCGCCTCGGGGTTGGTGGCCGCAAAATTCGCCGGGCTGCAGGCATCGATCAACTGCCTGGCGGAAAACCGCAAACGCTCACGGGCGCTATCCTCCAGCTGCAATGCATCGATCACTTCGCCGATATAACGCGCATTGATGAGATAACTCTGCCGGATGTAGTCGTAATAAGGCGTCGAGCTCCACTGTGCTCCGGAGAAGCGCCGGTCACCGGCGGCGGGCGACTCAACCGGCGCCTGCTTTTGGCCCTGCGCGGCAGCGCCGAACATCGAAGCCCACAACTGGGCATGCTGCCGGGATAAACGCAACTGCAACTCGGCTAGCCTGCTGGTCACCTCGGGCGGCTGGGAACCGGCGGCCTGAAGGATGGCCGCCAACTGCGGATCTGCGCCCACCGTGCCAAGAAAGCTCTGCATGAGCGCCTGGCCAGCCTGAAAAAAACTGTTTGCGGATGTGGGTGTGGTCATGTGTTCTACATTTTGGCGGCGACTTCCAGTTGAACAGTTTATCACCGATGATTATTGCAGTGCACAAGTCACTACCTGAACTGAATATCAAGTCAGGTAGTGACTTTTTCAGTGCTCAAGCATTTGCACTTGGGCCCGCTCAAAATCCCTTGAGTTTGAATTATTCTTATCGATTTCATATGGTTAATGAATTTTAAAGACCGATTGAACAATAATTATTGTCATCTGCAAATCATTTTCCCACCGCCACGTAACGATTCTTCCCTGCGGGCTTTTTAACAATGCTCAGGCACTCCATTTCCCACTGAGCTGTTGCGCCGCAACGCCCGCTGATTTAACCTCGGATGAAGATCAATAAAGGATGGGGAAAAGACATGGGTAAACTTGAAGGCCGCGTCGCGATCATCACCGGCGCAAGCCGCGGCATTGGTGAAGAGATCGCAAAATTGTTCGCGAAAGAAGGCGCCAAGATCGTCTGTGCGGCGAGAACGCTGAACGAAGGCGACCATCGCATGCTGGAGGGTTCGCTGGCAAACACGGTGGCCCAGATCAAAGCCGCCGGCGGACAGGCGATCGCGGTCCCGACCGATGTCTCGAACGAAGCCGACTGCGCCAATCTGGTCAAGGCAGCCCGCGACGCCTTCGGACCTGCGGACATCCTGGTCAACAATGCCGCCATCAACTGGTATGTCCCGGTCGTGGATTACGACATCAAGAAGTGGATGAAGGCATTCACGGTGAATGTGCACGGACCGTTCATGCTGTCCAAGTTCGCGCTGCCGGGCATGATGGAACTGCGCCGCGGCGCCATCATCAACATCTCCTCCGGGGCGGCCATCGGCCCGGGACGAGGCCCCTATGGTGGCAAGGGGACGCGGTACGGCGGCACCATGTACGGCGCGTCAAAGGCGGCGCTGGAGCGATTCACGCAAGGACTGGCGCAGGAAGTCGAGGAGCACAACATTGCCGTTGTCGCCTTGTCTCCGTCCCAGGTCGTGCCAACGCCCGGAACCGTGCACCACAAACTGGTCACCGGCATGGACGATCCCAATTCCGAGCCGACCTCCATGATGGCCAGGGCGGCTCTGCTGCTGGCGAGCGAACCGGAGATCAAGGTCAATGGCCGCGTCACCTACAGTCAGCAGATCCTGAAGGAATTTGGATGGATCACCGAAGCCAAGGGCCGCGGCGTCACCATCAAGGGAACCGGCTACTCGCTGGCGTGACAGCCAGGTCACAACCGGGGCAGCGCGCTTGCATCATGCGCGCTCAAGCCTCCGGCTCGTAACCCAAATCCCTTTCGGCAATCGCGACCAGTTCGTCCCACTTCGCCGGGAGTTTGATCTGTTCGCTGACCATCTGCGTAACGATGGCGGTCTGCATCCAGAAGTTATGCGTCGGATGGGTGCCACCGGCCACCACCAGCGCGATATTTTCCGGCTTTTCAGTGACGGGCCAGGGATCTTCGTAGGGAGGCATGACGTTGACCCGCTTCATCCACGCGATGAGACCGGCCTTCTCCAGTTCCGCCAGCGGGGTGCGGGCATGCTTCCAGAGAAACTCGCGAATGGTTTTCTTGGTCCATCCCAGTCCGGCAAGCTGCCTGGCGATCGGCCGCGACATGATCAGAATGCCCGGCGTACCATCAGACCAGGACGCGTAGCAGTTGGCATTGAAGCTGCGCATGTGCGACGCCAGCCGCAACAGACTGGCCTCGGCCTCGTCCTCCAGAGTTTCAGTGCCGATGCCGCGGCGAATAATATTGGTGGCACCCGAGCAGACGTTGACCGACACGCTGTTCGTCCCGGCCGCCAGCCCGAAGCGCTCGGCATTGAAGGGCTCCCATCCCTGCGGCAGCCCTTCCTCATCCTCGGCGAACACGGCATTGGTGTAACGCATGCCGCCAAACATCGCCATGGTGCCGATGCCGGGCAAGGCGCCGCCGACGTTTTGTTGCAGCAGGCGCAGCGCCCGTCCGATGCTGCCCCCGGCCGGATGTCGCGGATCCGGCCCGACCAGGCCAAAGCCGTGATTGATGCGGATTTGCCGCGATACGGGACCACTGACAATCACGGTCGGAAAAGTGCTGCTGGAAGTGGCCTGCCATCCCTCATGCTTGAACACCGGCTGAAAGATCGCCTGCACCGCCGCCTTCAACACCGGAAAATATTCCGGACGCCCGCCCGCCATGGCCAGCGCTACGGCCAGCGTTTCATTGGTGACGATGCCGCCGCGGGGCATGAATTTGCCCACCTCAACGTCCGGCGATTCGTCGGTGCCCTGCAATATCCATTCAACGCGCTTCTCGGTGGGCGGCACCAGCGGCAGGCCATCGCCCCAGCGCCGCTTCAGGAACAGCGTATTGAAGTGGGTGAATGACTCGTCGTAATCCTTGCCATCGACATTCAGCTTGGGCGGTTTGGTAACTGCCTTGTTCTGCTCGGGCGCTTTCCAGCTGCGCAGTCCTTCCACGAACTTCATGAACTCGCGTTCAACCGCGCTGATATCGCTTTCAACCAGGAACATATCGATGGGAAAAACCACCATCGGAATGTCCGGAGCAAAACCCAGACCTGCGACCGCATTGCGGGTGACGCCGACAAAATCCTTGCGGGCCAGCACAACGGTCGGGATACCTCTTAGTTCAACCTTGGCGGCAGCACGGCCGCACTCTGTTGCGCAATTCCCTCAGGCCGCGTTGCCGACGATAACGGCGTCGTACTCCTGCTCAACGATGGCGTTGATGGTCTTCTCGTCCTGAATATCCTTGTTCGCGGTGATCACTTCGAACTTGGACATGGGAAACTCCTGCCCCAGCAATTTCTGCAACAGTGGCAGCGTCCGGTGCGCCTGCCAGATCCCGTTGGAAAGCAAACCGATCTTCTTCCCATGCATTGACTTGAGGCGCGGCGCAAATGGCGCCGTAATGCCGGTTGCGCCAGTGGGATTGAATACCTGCATCATGGTTGATCCTCCGGTGAGTTTCACAACGAACTTCAAATCCAACGGCTAAGGGGCCATCATTCTCCAGCGCCCTTTTAGCATATACCCGCGACATCGTCACTGCGCCGGTGGTCTCAGCGGCGTATCGATGACTGGCGAGGCTGGGCTGGTGCCCCCCCAAAAAAGCCGGACACATTACGTACTACAGAACCGGACAACCAACCTACTCCCGATACTTCGCTCATCATGCTTGTGCGCCGCACCGTGGGTCTGGATACAATACACGCTCGACGGCAGCAAATGCCGCGACCAATACGGGGTACGACCATGAACCTGAGACCCTCTGCGGTTCTGCACCAGAATCGGGAGACAATCCGCAGCGTGGCCCTGAAGCACAACACGCTGAACCCTCGCGTGTTTGGTTCAGCGCTGCGCGGTGAGGATGAAGCCAGCAGCGACCTTGACTTGCTGGTGGAGCCCATGCCGGGTACAACCCTGTTCGACCTGGGCGCGATTCAGATCGAACTCGAAGAGGCGCTTGGTATCGCGGTGGACGTACTGACGCCAGGCGATCTGCCGGAAAAGTTCCGGGATCAGGTACTCAGAGAAGCCATGCCTGTATGAGCGCGAGATACAGAAAACTGCGCCAACATGATTACCTCGAACACATCCTTGACGCGATCAGGCTTGCACGCAGCTACATTGAAGGTCTTTCCAAGGATGACTTTCTTGCCGATCGAAAAACGCAGCAAGCTGTCATCTTGAATGTCGTCGTCATCGGAGAAGCTGCCACACAGCTGGCCAACGAGTATCCGGCATTTGTCGATCAGAATACCGAGTTACCCTGGAAACAGATGCGCGGAATGCGCAATCGGATGGCTCATGGCTATTTCGAGATCAATATGAACATTGTCTGGGACACCGTTCAAGACGCGTTCCCCACGCTGGAACGGCAGATCGCAGCCATACATAGGTCAGATAGCTGACTTGTAAATCTGACTGTTACAGCACTCCAGCAGACCGCATTGGATCTAAATGACCAGAGATTGGCGGAAGGAAATGGGAGTCGAACCCACTCAGGACCGCTAGGCAGCCCTCACTGGTTTTGAAGACCAGCCACCCCACCGGGGATGCATTCCTTCCTTTAACTTCATCAACAATTCATGCTGTAATTTTTCGTGAAGCGCGCCCATTATCCACGTCTGCCGCGAAGTTTGCCATCGTGCCGTTCATTCGAATGACCCTCTGCAAGCAAATCCCGAAAAATCAGGGACGCAGTTGCAAACCGGCCAACTGTGCCGTGAACGCTGGTTCATCCTGAAGACAGCGCAGATCCAGGCGATACGCATTGTCCGTAACACGACCCACAACAGGAATGGGCAGTTTTCGAAATGCCGCATCCAGCGCCTTGAAGAAACGCCCTTCCCCGCGACCGGTCTTTATTGGTCGGATGGCCAGGCACATGGACGGCAGCGACTCCACCGGCAGGGCGCCGCTGCCGATCTGGCTGGAACAGGCTTCAATCCCGACCACACCGATGCCGTTGAATTTTTCAGCAACCACGTTTTGCAATCGTTCGGCCGCAAGGGCGATGTCCGCTGTCGTGCGCGTGAGCAGCTTCAGTGTGGTCAGTCGTTGCGTCAACCGATCAGGATCACGATACAGACGCAGCACCGCCTCCAGCGCGGCCAGTGTGATCTTTCCTGCACGCAGCGCTCGCTTGAGCGGGTTTTTCTTGATACGGGAAACCAATGACTTCTCCCCGACGATGATCCCGGCCTGCGGGCCGCCCAGCAGTTTGTCGCCGCTGAAGGTCACAACGGCGGCACCGTGCCCCAGCGTTTCCTGCGGGGTCGGTTCCTTCGGCAGTCCCCAACGCGTCATGTCCACCAGCGCGCCACTGCCCAGATCGACCATCAACGGAACGCCGCGCTCACGGGCCAGGGCACCCAGCGCATTCTCCTCAACCGTGGCGGTAAATCCCTGCACCACGTAATTGCTGGTATGCACCTTCAGGATCAAGCCCGTCTTCGGGCCGATGGCATCCGCATAATCGGACAGATGGGTGCGATTGGTCGTGCCAACTTCGCGCAGGTAACACCCGGCGCGCGTCATGATGTCGGGCAGGCGAAAGGCACCGCCAATCTCGATCTGCTCACCGCGCGACACAATGACTTCCTTGCGTGCCGCCAGTGTGTTGAGCGCGAGCAACACCGCTGCGGCGTTGTTGTTGACGACGGTACTGGCTTCGCATCCGGTCAGTTCCTGCAATAAACCGTCAACCAGATCGTCCCGGTCACCCCGCGCGCCGCCCTCGAGGTCATATTCGAGATTGCACGCATTGCGCATGGCCGTGGCGACAGCCTGCACCGCCTCCTCCGGCAACAGCGCGCGCCCGAGGTTGGTATGCAGAACTGTGCCGGTCAGGTTGAACACCGGTCGCAGGCGTG
Source organism: Betaproteobacteria bacterium (assembly GCA_947479645.1). Lineage (GTDB taxonomy): Bacteria > Pseudomonadota > Gammaproteobacteria > Burkholderiales > SG8-39 > CAIYPG01. The sequence goes on from CANKAJ010000054.1 coordinate 6,910, forward strand.
GTTGTGCTGCGATGGCGAGCACCTGCACGAGCCTCGATGCGGTTGCGGCCTCACTCCAGTCCTGAGCCCCCGATTGCCCGGATGCAATGCCTGCACGTGCACCGGCCAATAATTGCCTCACCCCCTTGACCACCGGCTCCCGGCCATACTCCTCAACATGCGCCGCAACCGCCGCGTATCCCAATACCTTGTCGACCGACGGCAGTTCCGCCAGCATCTGCTGCTGGGCGGCAGATGCGCCCGCTCCATTGTTTGCCATTCGACTATTCCCGCTCCAAAGGCGTGCAGCGCCAGACAGCGTCCGGCTTCAAAAATGATTTGGTTTGTTCCGCATTTTATTTCATTATTCGTGGATCTCAGTCTTTGCTGACAGCGAACGGAATAAATCATGACTCCAAGCCAATGGATGGGAACGCTGATGATCTTTCCGGGACTCAGCCTGGCGGCTGAAATGGCCCTGGCACAGACAGGCACTGCCGGCTTCCCGAACCGGCCCATCACCATTGTGATTCCGCTTGCGCCCGGCGGCGGTACCGAAACGGAAACGCGACTGTATGCGCAAAGAATAACGGAAACTGAAGGCTACCCTGTCCTTGTCGAGAATCGGCCCGGCGCGGCCGGAACCATCGGAACGGCCTATGTTGCCAAAGCAGCGCCCGATGGCTACACGCTATTGCAGGTGATTGCCGGTCACACCATCGCGCCGGCCAATTACCCCGACCTTCCTTATGATGCCGTGAAGGACTTTGCGCCCATTTCATTGATGAGCAAACGCCCCTACATCCTGATGGTCCACCCTTCTCTTCCGGTGAAATCCATCCAGGAGTACATTGCCTATGCCCGCGCGCGTCCGGGTGCCGTCAACTATGCAACCGGCGGCGCTGGTGGATCCACGCATCTGGCGGGGGCCTGGCTGCACAATGCCACCAAAACCGAAGTCACCTTTATTCACTACAAGTCCACCGGCGGATTCACCTCGGACCTGACCGCAGGCCGGGTGCATGCATCGGCCACCACCCCCATCAATGCCATGGCCTATATCCGATCGGGCAAATTGCGCGCCCTGGGCGTCACCATTTCCACGCGCATGGAGCAACTCCCCGACCTGCCCACCATCATGGAGCAGGGCGTGCCCGGTTACGATTATTCGAGCTGGATGGGCTTTGCCGCCACGGCAGGCACGCCTGCCGCGGTGATCAACAAGCTGAACGCCGATTTCATCAAGGCGGCCAAGACCCCCGGCATTGCCGACAAACTGAAAAACGACGGCATCGTAATCATCGGCAGCACACCGGAGCAATTTCGCCAGTTGCTGGCCTCGGAAGTGGCGCGCTGGTCCGCATTGATCAGGGACACCGGGCTGAAACTGCTGGATTGAAGGCACGCTCCAGCGCAAGCGACATTTCGCTTAATCAGCGCCTCAGAGTCCGGTCAACGCGGGTCGACCAAGGTAAAATTGCGGGATTGTCTGCTGGACACTTCCGTCACTGACAGCGCCGAATTTTTCAGCGAATTCACTATTCCGACATTCACCAAAGAAGAGAAATCATGTCTGACTCAAACAAGGACGTCATCGTTATCGGCGCCGGCATTGCCGGCATGACCGCCGCCAAACAACTGGCAAAAGAGGGGTTTTCCGTTCTGAATATCGAGGCGGTTCTGTTCGGCGGCCTGGTCATCAACATCAATGAGCTCGATGGCGAATTGCATGGATCCGGCGCTGAGCTGGCTTCCAATCTGATGATGGAGATCGGCGATCTGGGCGTGGAGAGTGCGGACGGCGCGGTATCGGCCATTGCCCGCGATGGCAACCTGCTCAAGGTCACCACCGACTCGCAAACCTATCTGAGCCGCGCCGTCATCGTTGCGTCGGGCGCGCGACTGAAACGCCTCGGCGTCCCGGGCGAGGCCAGTCTCGAGGGCAAGGGCGTGGCGCAATGCGCCGATTGCGATGGCCCCATGTACATGCAGCAGACGGTCGCCGTAATTGGCGGTGGCGATTCGGCATTGCAGGAAGCCCTGGTACTGGCGGGCTATGCCGACACCGTACAACTCATTCATCGCGGCTCAAAATACAGCGCCCGTCAGCACCTGATCGATACGGTAGCCGCTCGCGGCAATATCGTTTCAGTCTGGAATACCGTGGTCGACGAAATTGGCGGACAGGATGCGGTCAGCGAACTGCGCGTGCGCAACGTGGTCGATGGCAAGACCGGCACGATTGCCTGCACCGGCGTGTTTGCTTATATCGGACTGGAGCCCAACAGCGCCTTCCTGCCCGGCGAAGTCAAGCGGACCGCCGACGGTCTGGTCGAGACCGACGCAAGCATGCAGACCGGCCTTCCCGGCGTATTTGCAGCGGGGGCCGTGCGCTCCGGCTATGGCGGCATGCTCACCCACGCGATCAGCGAAGCAACCACGGCGGCCACCGCCGCCGCGGCCATGCTCAGGTAGCAAAGCGCATCGGCATCACTGGACTGGAAGCAGCACAAAAAAATTATTCCGAACCTGCCTCCATAAGGGGGCTTTATGGATTGGATTAACAGCAGATTCCTCGCTGCGCTCGGAATGACACGTATGCGCTTTGACTTTCCGAACCCGGGGTATCAGCGCCCCAATTGCAGCGCCTCCGGATTTTCCTTGTAGAATTTTTCCCACTTGAGGAATTCTTTTGTAATTTTCTCATCCAGTTCCTCAGGTGAGTTGGGCGGCTCTGCCTCGGCGCCATCAGCGGCCAGTTTGGCGTTGATGTCCGGCAATCGCATGATCTGATTGACCTCCTTGTTGACCGCCAGAATGATTGGTCGCGGTGTGCCGGCCACGGTGAACAGGGAATGCGTGATGGATGCCTCGAAACCGGGCAGACCGGCCTCAGCTGCTGTCGGCAGATCCGGATAAGCCTGTGTGCGCCTGAGACTTGTCACGACAATCGGTTTCAATTTCCCGTTCTTGACGAAAGTCCCGACCGTCACCGCGCTACCCAGCAGAATCTGGATGCGTCCACCAATGGCATCGAGTGCCGCCACCGCTGCGCCCTTGTACGGCACATGGACAATATCGGTGCCGGTCAGCGACTTGAAATCCACCATGCCGGTATAGGATGGCGAGGTATAACCCGAAGAGCCGAAATTGAGCGCACCCGGCCTGGCCCTGGCATAGGCAATCAATTCCTTGAGTGTATTGACCGGCAGTGATGGCGTCACCGTCAGCAGGTAGGGCTGTGTGTCCATGTGCACGATAGAGGCAAACGCCTTGCGCGTATCAAATGACACGGTCTTGAGCATGGGTGCAATGGCCATTGCGCTGTTGGCTGCCACATATTGGGTATAACCGTCCGGCGCTGATTTCGCGACAAACTGCATGGCGATGGCGCCGCTGGCACCATCGCGGTTTTCCACGATGAAGGACCCGCCCATGCGGACTGTCAGATTCTTGGCAACCTCGCGGGCGGCGATGTCGGTACCGCCACCCGGGGCAATGCCAACAACAATGCGCACCGGCTGCTTTTTTGGGTACGCATCCTGCGACTGCAAACTTGTTTGCGCCAGCGACAGACACGGTACCAATGCAAATGCCACCATTGCCACCACTGTCACCATTGCTACTTGCGACCGAGTGACACGACTATTGACGCTGTCCATTTTCTTCCCCTGAAATGTCGCCTTCAATCGGGTTCTGTTGCCCGGAATTGCGCTATGCCAATACGCTGTCCGGCGAACAGGCCCCGTTCGAACAATATAGAATCCTCAGAACGTGCACGCCAGTGTGATCCGTTTTTGGCGCCTGCTTGCGCACATTCCTTCATGCGGATTTCCTATTGCCATGTTCTTCAAGCACCAGCGTGAAAAAACGCTTTACGAAATCTTCCTGCTGAACCAGCGCAAGGATATCAAGAAGTGGCATCACTATTTCAGCGTCTATGAGCGGTATCTGTCCCCCTATCGTGTGCAGCGTGCGCAGCCATTGAAGATTCTTGAAATCGGTGTTTTTCGCGGCGGCTCGATGCGGATGTGGCGGGAATACTTTGGAAAATCGGCATTGATCTATGGCCTCGACATCGACCCCGAATGCGCCAGCCTGGTCAGCCCGGCCGATGCCACGAAAATTTTCATCGGCAGCCAGACTGACAGAGCATTCCTGAAAGACGTCATAGCCGAAGTGGGCGAATTCGACATCATCATCGATGACGGCGGGCATACCGCCAGGCAGCAGATCGAATCGTTCGAGGCACTGTATCCGGCGACGCGCGGCATCTATCTTGTTGAAGACACCCATACCAGCTACTGGCCCGAATTCATGGACATGGGCGCCACGACGTTCATGAGCTTCGCCAAAGACAAGCTGGACAGTCTGTACGATTGGCATGCCGATCGCGGCAGTTATGAATTGTATGGAGCGGCACCGGAAGACCGTTCATCTGTGCCCGCCGTTTCCGATTTCTGCAGAGTGACCATCGGCATCCATTTCTATGATTCCATGGTGGTATTCGAGAAGGGGGTGAACGAACCGCGCTGGCATGAGAGCAGGTAGTCTCACTGCATCGCCATTGAGTTTCCCCAGGCTGCCGCTTCAGTGCAGCCCGGATACCAGCCTGACAATATCCTCAAGGCGATGACGCCAGGTATGCCGGGCCAGCGTGATGGCGCGCGCTTCAGCCGCACGTGAGGCGGTATCTGATGCGGAAGCCAGCAGCGTCTGCAGTTGATCGGCAAGGCTGTCCAGTTGCTGCAGTGAATAAAACGTGATGGCCCCGTCGGGCCCGTATGTGGGTGCCAGATAGCGGTCCGTGTTGGTCACGCACATGGCGCCATTGACGGTGATACCGAATACGCGATCGCTCGCCCCACCCAGATAAGTCGATGCTTCCAGGCAGACTTTGGACCGGCCATACAGTTCCAGCACGCCATCGTAATCCATGGGTGGCAGCCATGACACATTGGCCGGCAACTCAAGCCCATTCCAGCTCTCGCCGACCACGCAAAAACGCGCTCCTGATTTTGCCGCGGCCAGCACCAGATCGTGCCTGAAGCGCGCCCGCAGGAAACTTTCCACTCGCGCCAGCACATTCAGCGCGAGGCCGGGTGTTGGTTGCAATCCGAGCGAACTGATGACCTTTTGATAACACCAATGCAGCGGCGTTGCCGGATGGGACAGCGCCTGATCGGCCACGGCATCCAGCAGCACCGCTGCAGGTTCGCCGCGCCAGCGTCGCTGCAGCGTACCCGGATCAATATTGCCGACATAGAGCAGATCAAACTCGCGATCACTCCATCGCCCGGTCGATCGATCGTCCTCAGCCTGGACAGCCGGCGGTGCAAGGACGGTCCCCGCCAGCTTGCGATCGGGATAGACAAGGGTCAGCTGCTCGCCATGAAATTCGTCGGGGAGCGCCAGGCAGATGCGCTCGCCCTGTACCAGAGCCAGCATTGCCTGCAGATAAACCTGATCCAGCAGCATTCCCACATAGGGCAGCTCCACCGAATCCAGCAGTGACTCCCCTGCTTCGCTGCCGTCCCACACCGGTTCGGACAGATGCACCCCGCCCTTGCAGGAAAGATCAAGCACAAAATCAAACTCCTCGCGCATGAGCAGGCGATGCAGTTGGTTGCGCTCGTCGGGCAGGATCTGCCCGGGGATCAGGAATTCAAAGCGAGAGACTGAATGCCCCAACTCACGGCCAGCATCCACCAGACGGTCGGAAAAATGCTCGTAAAAGCCACGCTCCCTGCCAGCCCTGCGCCAGTAGGGCATCAGCATTTTCATGCAGGGAGCTTACGACATGGACATTGCCGGCTTGCCACGCAATCACTCTTCCAGTTTGATTCCGGCATCTGCAACCACCTTGCGCCAGCGATCCGCCTCTGACACCAGCAGTTGGTGGAATTGCGCAGGCGTGCTGCCGATCACCACATTGCCATCGGCTTCGAGACGTGCCGTCACTTCAGGTAAGCGCACCATTCTGACAAACGCGTCGCTCAGTTTGTTGACAATCGCCACCGGCGTCGCCGCCGGCGCAAAAAACCCCGTATAGCCCGAATAGTCGTAACCCGGTACGCCCTGCTCCGCCACTGTTGCCAGATCGGGCAGGAACGGCGTACGCCGATCGCCCATCATCGCCAGCGCGCGCAGCTTGCCAGATCTGATCAGCGGCAGGGCTGGTGGAAGTGCTGCCACCGTAACGTCAAGGCGCCCGGCCATCAGATCCGGCAGCAGGGGCCCTGTTCCCTTGTAGTGGACAAAGGTCGCCTTGGTATTGGTCGCGCTATGCAACCATGCGCCGGAAAGATGCGTCCCTGATCCTGCGCCGGTCGTCCCCAGGTTGATCTTGCCCGGATTGGCTTTGGCGTAGGCAATGTACTCGACATAATTTTTGGCCGGGAAGGTCGGCGAAACCAGCAACAACTGGCCCCGCTTGCTCGCCAGCGACACGGGAGCAAAGTCCTTGATGACGTCAAAGGACAGGTCCTTGTAAAGTGCCGGGAAGGTACTGAATGCCCCATTGACCACCAGCAACGTGTAACCATCGGGGGCCGCTTTGGCGACATAAGCACCGGCAATCGTGCCGGCGGCACCCAGTTTGTAATCGACAATGAACGACTGCCCCAGCAGTTCCCGCATCTTCGGCGTGTACAGGTGCATTTCCGTATCAACCGGCCCCCCTGCTGCCAGCGGCACGACCAGCATGACCGGCTTGGTCGGATAGGAAGCGACCTGCGCGGACACGGCAAACGAGCACAGTGTCAGCGGAATCGCTGCCGAAAGAATCAGTTTCTTGATGGTCTGCATGGACAAACTCCTCATATGTGAATCCACTGGCATGCGCGCCGTTTGCGGTGCGGCGGTATTCATTGGCTTGGCAAACTTAAAGGACAATGCTTACACGCTCACCCTGTTTCGTCCAGACCGTTTTGCGCGGTACAGCGCCTGGTCGGCGGCAGCAATCACCATTGCGGGGGTCGTGTCATGGGCAGTGCGCTCAGCCAGGCCAATGCTGATCGTGACCGACAGCAACTTTGTTGGCGGACGGCTGTAACGCAACGCAGACCCGGTCTGCGGGTCAATTGGCCTGTCCGGTCCGCGAATGGCCATCTTGTAGGCCTCTATCGATGCACGCGCCTGTTCCAGATGAGGCCTCGCCTCGGCCAGCGAACGCCCAGGAAACAAAACTGCAAACTCTTCGCCACCATAACGAAAGGCGGCACCGTCACCACTCACCTGCGCAAGGCGCGCCGCAACCAGTTTCAATACCTGATCGCCAATGGAATGACCATGGTTGTCATTGAACGACTTGAAATGATCAACATCGGCCATGGCAATGACAAAAGTCGGGCCCAAGCCGCGCATTCGCTCCTCCAGCGCGCGCCGCCCGGGAAGACCGGTCAGTTCGTCGCGAAACGCAAGACGGTGCGACTCCTGCAACAACGCAACCAGCATGATGGCACCGGCTGCCGACATGAAGACACCGAACACGCCAGGCGACGCGATCCATTCGCAGGCTATGAAAAAGGCCGTCAGTGCAGCCGTCACACCGATGTCCAGAGGCCGTAATTCCTCAGCATCGTTCCTGGGCCAGCTTCTGGCCAGCGCTGCCGCCAGGGCCAGCATGAAAATCACTCTGGCAGCGATCGGCATCGGCGGAGATCGCAGCAACCAATGGTCCATCAAGTCCATCCACGCCGTCCCGGACAGACTGGAGCGGCCGGCGCTGGCAATCCAGACCACTGTCAGCATTTCGGCCACGGCCACCAGCAACCAGCGGTAGTTGAAATGATGAAATACGCCGCGCTCTGTGAACACAAGCGCAAGCAAAACATTAAGAGGAACCAGTATGGCCAGCGCTGTAAACACCGCCCTGGCAACGGATCCACTCTCGCCCCCGAATTCCAGACCGATGCTGTAGCCGGCAAACGCGGCAAACAGGGAGGCGGCTGCAATAAAGGCACGACCGCGATTGAACCCGATGGTGATCCCCACCCCGGCCAATAACAGGACGCAAGGCCCGGCCCATTTCAGTCCGATCAGTGAAGCCGGAAGTGACACCCCTGCAAGGACCGTCAACGTGGCAATCACCAGGATTGCCACGGGCGCCGCGACCGGCCGCAATCCTCTGAAAAAAGTCGAAATCAAAATGGGCCGAATAATCGCCGAAACAAGATGCATTATCGCAGGTGTTAAACAGGCTGTTGAAAAACGATTCCCGGATGGAAAAATGATCAATTCTTGCTTCTCGCTTCAGAGGGAAGCATTTTTCAACAGCCCCTGATTTAGGGGGTCAAGGGGGACCGTGTCCCCCTTTTTCAAGACCATGTTAACTGATCGGGGTCACCACGCTGCGACCGACAAGCCTGGAGCAATCTGTCGGGAGCTGCAGGAATGTTAGGATTGGAACATGCCTGACCTTTATGACATCGACGTGCAATCGATTGACGGGAGTTCGCACAAACTGAACGAGTATGCCGGCCGGATTCTCCTCGTCGTCAATGTCGCCAGCCAGTGCGGCTTCACGCCACAGTACCGCGAACTGGAAGCGCTGTATCGCAAACATCGCGACCGCGGCCTGGTTGTACTGGGTTTTCCATGTAATCAATTTCGAAAACAGGAGCCCGGCAATAGCTCAGAAATAAGACAATTCTGCTCAAATACCTATGACATCAGTTTTCCGATATTCAGCAAGATTCAAGTCAATGGCGATGGCACCCACCCGCTTTACCGTCGCCTGAAGTCGGCGGCAAAGGGCATCCTGGGCACTCAAGCCATCAAATGGAATTTCACCAAATTCCTGGTCAATCGCGAAGGTCGGGTAATCAGGCGTTTCGCGCCGTTCACCAAACCGGCAGATCTGGAAAAGGACGTGATCGCCCTGCTTTCGTGAGCCTGTGGGCCGCAGCAAAACGATAGCCCGATGCAGTCCCGCCCTACTCCGCCTTGATGCCGGCATCCTGAGTCAACTTGCGCCAGCGCTGCGTTTCGGTGACAAGCAATTGCCTGAACTGGGCTGGCGTACTGCCGACCAATGTGCTGCCCTCGGCTTCGAGCGGTGCAATCACCTCAGGCAGTCTTGCCGTCCTGGCAAAAGCCTCGCTCAATTTGCTAACGACAGAAACCGGCGTTGCCGCAGGCGCGACAAACCCCAGCCAGTTGGTATAACTGAAATCGGGAATTCCCTGCTCCGCCACCGTCGGCACATCCGGCATCAGCTTGGAGCGTTTGTCATCGGTCACCGCAATAACTCGGACTTTCCCGGCCTTCAGCAGCGGGCCCGCGACCAGCAGCGTCACAATGGTTGCATCCACCCTGCCCGTCATCAAGTCTGGAATGATGGGTGCAACCCCCTTGTAGGGAATGTAGGTGACCGAGGTATTGGTTGCACTATGCATCCACGCGCTCATGAGATGCACCGTGCTGCCGGACCCTGCTGTCCCTACATTGAGCTTGCCGGGATTTGCTCGCGCGTAAGTGATGTATTCGGCAAATGTCCTGGCCGGGAAGGCCAGATTGACCATGACAGCAGCCGGCTTCTGACTCATCAGCGAGATCGGCGCAAAGTCCTTTACCGCGTCATAGGAAATACCGGGGGATAAAACCGGAATGATGGTAAAGGCGCCGGCTGCCAGCAACAGGGTGTAGCCATCCGGCGCCGCCTTGGCGACATAGTTTGATCCGATCACGCTGCCCGCCCCGGGCTTGAAATCAAGCACGAAGGATTGCCCCAGCAAGGATTGCATTTTCGCCATGTAGATGCGCGCCTCCTGGTCGTTGGGGCCGCCAGGTGTTTGCGCCACGATGACCGTAACCGGTTTTGCCGGATACGCATCCGCAGTGCCCTGCGCATGCACGGTCCCCGAAAGCAGCGCCGGCATGAGTGCAGCGCATGTACCCAAGAAACGCAAGCCTTGCATCGTCGCCCCCCTCTTCATCATTCTGATGGATTGCGCTGCCATGACTGACCTGACTCAGACTCTTTCCTATTTGCGCAGGAAGTCCTTCACCGAACTCGCATACGAACCATCCCTTCGCTTCAGCGCACGCGTCACACCCGGCGTGTGCCCAAAGGTTGGAATGAACGCCGAGTGTTTCCCCGAACCGCCCAGCACGATCACGGCGAACTCCTCCGGTGAGCCCGCCATCGGCGCTCTTGCATTCATGCCATCCCTGGCAAATCGCTCCGGATACAACGTTTTCATGCGTCGTTCAATGTACTCATCGGAGAAATGCGTGAAGGGAACCTGGGTATGTTCATACAGGTAACGTTTGACGTCTGCCTTGCTGAAGCCATCCCTGGCAACAGTCGCCGCATGCTCCGGGCCGAATACGATCAGCGGATCGCCGCCCGGCAAGGTGACGTTATTGGTGCCGGTAATGGCGACAGTGCCTGCCACCATTTTCAGGATGCCGACACCGCTGACGCTTTCATGATCATTGATGTTGTGCGGGCCTTCCGCGCCAAACACTGACACCGTGCTGGAATCAGCTGGAAAGCCGCGTTCCACATGCAGCGGCTCCCAGGGACTCAGGGCCTCGTTCTCGGCCACACAGTAGCTGTACTTGGCCGGCGAGCCAAAGGTGGACATGTCGCAGGAACCCGGTGTCGCGCCGCCAATATTGAGCAGCGCCAGCCGTATCGCGCGCCCGATGGTCGCGTTGCTGCGCCGGCCCGGACCAAAGGCATTGTGGCCCGCATTGATGTCCAGTTCCCGTGCCACCGGTCCATTGACGACGATCAGCGGCGCGCACTGGTGCGTGGTCGCCTGTATGCCATACAGGTTGAAGGACTCTTCACACATGGCCTCGATGGCCAGCATGATCAACGGAAAATATTCCGGCAGACATCCGGCCATGACCGCATTGGCGGCCAGACGTATCGGCGTTGCCTCGCCCCAGCGCGGAGGAATCTTCGCCACCGGTTCGTCCCAGGGACGATCGCAGTAGGCCAGCATCTGCTCCACGCGCTCCGCACTGGGCGGCACGATGGGCAGGCCATCCGACCATCCCCGCTCAAGATACAAATCGTTGACGGTCTGAAAATCGTCGCGCGCTTCCAGCGCCACGCCCTTTGACATCAGTTGTTGCGCAAAGGCACTCACTTGGCATGCTCCCGTATCAGCCTGACCAACTGCTCGGCAGCCACTGCTGCACGCGTCTTGACGACATCAATCGCCATTCCTCCCAGGGGGTGCGGGATCATCAGCAACGTCAGATCAGGCACACCCAGCACGCGTGCCTGCGTTCTGCCCAGCCGCTCGAAGGGCGTGGAACACACCGCCGCCGCAATAAGGCCGCGTTTGGCCAACTCGGTCATGTCGTGGACACTCCACGACGTGCAGGCACCTCAATCCGCCATCGCGGTGACGACGCAGTCCACCTCCCGCGTCAGCTGATCGAGAATTTCTGCAGGGGCCGGCAGGCCCGCGGTGGGTTTGCGCAGGCTCAGCACCGAGGCAACCTGCACCTCGGCCTTGACCATTTCCACAATCATCGCCAGCAAATGGTCAGCATTGCCCTTGCTGTTATCCAGTATTCCCAGGCGAATTTGCCGGGGCGGCTTCTTCGCCTGCGGTCCTTCGCCAACCTGTACCGGGGCAGGTGCTTCCGGAATCACGAAAACTGCTGACTGCGACACGGTCGTTCTCCTTTATTGATTCAATATCGGCAAGGCTACTCGGCCTTGATGCCGGCGTCCTTGATGACTCTGGACCAGCGCTCGTAGTCCGATTTGATAAATTCGTCGAACTGCTCCGGACTGGCACTGGCTGTCATCTCCACTCCCTGCTGGGCAAACCGGTTTTGCAGTTCTGCAATCTGCACAACCTTGGCAATCTCGCGGTGCATGCGATCGATAACCGCTTTTGGTGTTCCCACTGGCGCCATCATGGCGTTGAAAATCCGCGACTCATATCCGGGAATCGTTTCTGCAATCGCCGGCACATCCGGAAACAATGCGGAACGCGCAGGGCTGGTGACACCCAGGGCACGCACCTTGCCCTCGCGAACATGCGAGCTTGATGTGCTCACCGTATCAATCATCATCGAAACATGCCCGCCGAGCACGTCGACGAGTGCGGGCGCCAGTCCCTTGTAGAGTATGGGTGTGATGTCGACACCGGCCAGGCGCTTGAATAATTCGCTGGCCACGTGGGAGCCCGATCCACCCGAGGTGCCGTAGTTGAGCTTGCCCGGATTGGCCTTGGCAAAGGAGATCAGATCCTTCACGCTTCGCGCCGGTACAGAAGGATGCATCACCAGTATCTGCGGGATCCAGGCAAACAGGCTGACCCCGGACAGATCGCGAACGGGGTCATAGGGCGGCTTGCTCATCAGGCTGGGCGTAATGATGTAGGTACTGGCAATCATCAGGAAGGTGTAGCCATCCGGTGCAGCCCGGATGACAAAGTCGGTGCCGATAATGCTGTTGGCACCGGCCTTGTTCTCCACCAGCAGCGGGCGCCCCACGGCTTCGGTCAGTCGCTCGGCCACCGCACGCGACACAATGTCAAGATTGCCTCCCGGCGCAACCGGCACCACCAGCCGGATGGGCTTGGTCGGGTAGGTCTGCGCCAAAGAAACTGGCGCAGCGCAAATACAAAGAGTAACGGTCGCTGCCCATCCAAAACAATTACGCATATCGCCTCCAGGTGAGATCGATGTCCGCTTTGGTCTTGCTGTTACCGTCGGCCCTGCCGGATTCAGCGCGCGCGCCGCCCCCCGAACCGGCTGGCCGGGAGCCAACCCGTCTTCGATGGCAGTGCGATGGTCGCCTCACCACTGGCATTGCGCTCACCGCGCTGATCAAGGCACCAGATATCGCAATGGACGAGGAATTGTCCGTCGACCTGCTCCTTTTTCGTTATCCGGCCATGGCATCGCGTCAGATCGCCTTCGAGATTGAAGCGGCTGACCCTGACCATGAGACGCCTGACGAAGCCATCGTCTCCGGCCCAGTTGGTCAGGAGATTGCCCAGCCACGCAATGCGTTCCGGACCATAGTCGTAGGCAGCCGGCACACCGACCTTGCGCGCATAGGCGCTATCCCAATGCACACGCTCGGGCGGCTCGGGCACTCCGAGTTCGTTGGGAACACCCAGCGCAGGATGGCGCTTCAGATAGTCGTACCAGAAGCCATGCGCCTTGATGTACAAGCCGCCGCGCGCCATTTCATAGGCCACCGCATTGGTGGCCGAGTAAGGCCCCTTGTTGATGGGGGTGAGTTCTTCGCCTTCGGCCACATCCTCCCAGTAGCGCGGCGTCGCACCGCGAATGATTTCTGCATCGTAAGCCTTGGTCACCTCGGCAATGTCGGCCTTGGTATAGGTCTTGAGCTCAAGGTGGTTATATTTGCCCTTTTCCTTGGAACGGCCGCGCTCCACACGCATGCCCCAGGACTCGCCTTCGCAGATGACTTCATCGTTCTGGTCCACAAACAGCACGGTGGAAATCTGCTGAAACATGCGCCTCGAAAAACTGCTCTTCTTCTCGAGAAAATCCTTGAAGATGATTCTGACGCGAATTTCATCATTCCTGAAAATGGGTCGATTCCAGCGCCAGTCAATGCCGGCGAAAAATGAGTGCACGCCCGGCAGGCCGCCGCGATAGCCGCTGCTCAACTTGTCGAATGCCGCCAGCATCGTGGGCGGCCCCATCAGCGCGCCCCAGGAGGTCGCTTTGGCATAGGCCTCGTCAGACCAGATCGGGTTGCGATCGCCCATGGACTCCGCCCAGTGTCTGATCGAATCGCGGGAGGCCTCGGTCAAATAGGGCTGCGGCCGGTTACCGATCTCGGTACCGATCAGCGCACGAACTTTCGCCAATGCTTCTTCAGTAATATCAACCTGCTTTTCTGCTCCGTCTTGCATTGCATCCTCCAGTTAAACGTCACCATGGTTGCAGTACAGGCGCATGACGCCCGCTGCACCATTCCAACCTGACAACGCGTCCGACAAACAATGGAAATCAGGGCGTTTCGAGCTTGAGATTAGCGTCCTTCGCCAGCTTCTTCCACATCGCAATTTCCTGATTGATCAACCTCGCGAATACTTCAGGTCCGCCACCAATCACCTCGCTGCCCAGCGCCGCCAGCCGCTGGGCCACATCCTGGGACTGTATGGCCGTATTCATTTCCCGATTGAGCTTCGTGACAATGCCCTTGTTGGTTTGCGCCGGGGCCAGAAAGCCATACCAGACCTGCACATCCTCGAAGCTTGACACGGTTTCGGCAATGGCCGGAATGTCCGGCAGTGACGGCCAACGCTTCTTCGTCGTGACACCAAGACCCACCAGCTTTCCCGCCTTGACACTGGGCAGGGCTGCAGTAGTGCTGGTGAAGATATAGGTAATCTGCCCACCCATAAGATCGGTCATGGAAGGAGCTGCACCCTTGTAGGGAACAATAACCGTCTTGATTCCTGCCGAATACTGGAACAGCACCCCGGCCAGATTCGCCAGCCCGCCACCGGAACCGAAGGTAAGTTCGCCTGGGCGCGCATTGGCCATCTTCACCAGGTCCGCTACATTGCTGATGCCGGACTTCGGATGGGTCAGCAGCAGGAACGGGCCGGACGAAACCAGAATGATGGGCGCGTAGTCCTTCTGGGAGTCATAGGGCAGCTTTGTATACAGTGCAGGATTGCTGGTGAGCACACCGGTTCCGCCAAGCAGCAACGTATACCCATCGGCGGGTGCGCCCGCCGCCGCCGTCATGCCGATCAGCCCGTCCGCACCGGCCCGGTTATCCAGCAGAAATTGCTGGCCCCATTTGTCAGTGAGCTTCTGCCCAATGGATCTGGCCACCACGTCGGTCGGTCCGCCGGCAGCATAGGGAATAATCACCCTGACGGGCTTCTCCGGATAGGCGTCCACCACCTTGTCCTGGCTGCTCGCGAGCGAAACATGCAATAACGCAACGACAACGGCAATGATCCTGAAAAGCATTGACCTAGTCTCCAGGCTACTGAGGAACCACGCCGCTGCGCTTGGCGACCTCAGACCAGCGTGGTACCTCAGTCTTGAGTAACGTGGAGAATTCCTCGGGCGTACTGCCAACCGCACTGACCCCGAGTTTGGTCAGGCTCGCCTGCACATCAGGCATATGCAGCGCACGACTCATTTCCCTTTGAATCTTGTCCACGATGGCGCGCGGCATGCCACGCGGTCCCAGCGCGCCATGCCAGGTTGCCGACTCATAGCCCTTGACCCCCGACTCCTCTATGGTTGCTGTGTCGGGCAATGCAAAGAAGCGCGTTCTGGAGGTGACTGCAATCAGCTTCACCTTTTTTGCGGTCACCAGTGGCAAGGTCTGCACCGGGCTACCGAAGGTCATGCTCACCGCGCCGGACATCAGGTCTGCGGTCGTCTGTGATTGTCCTTTGTAGGGCACATGCATTATGTCCACGCCCGTCATGGTCTTGAACAGTTCGCCCGCAAGGTGATTTGAAGCACCGGAACCGGATGAGGCAAATGACAACTGCCCCGGCTTGGCTTTGGCCAGCGCAATCAGTTCCGCCACCGTGTTGGCCGGGACGCCGTGACCGACGACCAGCACGAATGGTGTTGTGGCAATGATGGTGATGGCTGTGAAATCGCTTACTGAATCATACGGCAAGGCCTTGTACATGCTCGGTGCGATCGCGTGCGAGGCCGACACATAGAGAATCGTATATCCATCAGGTGTCGCCTTGGCGGTCATGGCCCCGGCGATGGTGCCACCGGCACCACCCTGATTGTCGATGACAATCGGCTGCCCCCAGGCCTCGGTCAACTTGGCGCTGACCAGGCGTGCAATGGTATCGGTCGGTCCACCTGCCGAAAAAGCGATGATCCAGCGCACCGGTTTCGTGGGAAAGTCCTGAGCTGCAACCGTTCCTGCCTGCAGCGACAGCAATGAAAAAAACAGCAATGCGAGCACGCCTTTCAGAATTTGCCGCCATCCGCGCAATGCGGTGCGCCCTGCATCAATTTGACAATGAACATTCCGGTGAACACGTTGCGCCAACATCGCCATGAAACCTCCACTTAAACGGATCGACTCAATACGGAAGATTTTCGACTGCACGCGCCTGCACGCGTAATACCGCGGCTGCCCGGTACATGCCCTTAATCGTCATCAATCGCCAATGCAGTTGCCGCGATTTTTCAGCAGTCTGCTTCTTGTATACTATGCATTCACTCTACACTGCACCTCCGGCGTTGGCAAACCACCATGGCCGATGATGCGCACTGCGGCAACGCCACTTCCCTGAACAGGCTGAAATGATGAACAGCAAAACGACAGACACAACCCAGATCATTGCCCGCCTGGAAGCCAGCGCGGAACTGCGCAAGACACCGTGCGGCGAAGGGAGCATGACCTGGCGCATCTGGGGCAAAGGTCGTAATCTGGTGTTGCTGCATGGCAATCTCGGATCATGGATGCACTGGGTTCGCAATATCGAGTTCCTCTCCCGACATTACCGCGTCATCGCAGCGGACATTCCGGGTTTCGGTGAGTCGGATCTGCCACCCAAACCCTATTCAGCCGAGAGCGTTGCGCAGATCATCGCCAATGGCCTGATCGAGCTCACCGGCAAGAGCGATCCGATCACTTTTACCGGCTTTTCGTTTGGTAGTGGCATGTCCGCAGAAGTTGCAAAAATACTCGGTCCTCGCGTCGACAAGATCGCGCTGGTCTCCGCAGGAAAAAGCATGGTGGGCGTCACCCGCTTTGACATCCCGCCCTTTGCCAAGTGGCGCGATCTCCCGACCCAGGAGGAACGCGATGCTGCGCACCGTCGCAATATCGAAGTCATCATGCTGGCCAATCCAGCCAACATCGACGACCTCGCGCTGCACATCCAGTCTAACGGCGCCGCCCAGGCCCGCCTGAACATCAACATCACCAACAAGAGCGCCTCACATACAAACTGCACGCCAAACCTGCCATGTGAACTGGTGGCGATCTGGGGCGAACTCGACTCCACCATCGGCCCGAACATGCATGAGCGGCCGCGCTGGCTGCACAACCACCATCCCGGCGCCCGCTTCATCACGCTACCGAACTCCGGCCACTGGTGCGCATTCGAGACACCCGATGCGTTCAATCAGGCGCTGGTCGAATTGCTTGAACCGGCCTCACGATCCACGCAGTCGGCGCATTAGATCTGCCAGACTTGTGCACGCACAGCATGCACGAAGCAATCATCCCAGCCGCATCCCTCGCACCTGAAACCTCGAAAGGCGGATAACACATTGAAAAAAGCAGCGCCAGGACCAATGACCGGCGTCAAGGTCGTCGACTTCTCACGCGTACTGGCAGGTCCGTTCGCAACCCAGATACTCGGCGACCTTGGCGCCGAAGTCATCAAGGTCGAAGAACCCGACGCCGGCGACGCCAGCCGCAACAACCCCCCCTTCGTTGGCGGCGAAAGCCACTATTTTGTCTCCATCAACCGGAACAAGCAGAGCATCGCCATTGACCTGAAGAGCCCTGAAGGAAAACAGGTGGCGCTCGATCTCATGCTGAGGGCCGACATCGTCATCGAGAATTTTCGCCCGGGTGTCATGAACAAGCTTGGCCTGGATTACGAAACCGTGAAGCAGGGCAATCCGGGCGTGATCTATTGTTCCATTTCCGGATTCGGCCCGACCGGCCCCATGGCCAAGCAACCAGCCTACAACGAGGTCATGCAGGCGCTCACCGGCCTGATGAGCATGAACGGCGAGGAAGACGGCCCGCCGATGAAACTGGGCGTTCCCGTGGGCGACATGGGTGGCGGCCTGTTTGCAGTGATTGGCGTGCTGGCTGCACTGAACGAGCGCAACCGCACCGGCAAGGGCCAATGGGTGGATGTGGCGCTCTACGACAGCATGGTCAGCTTCCTTGGTTATTTTGCCGGCCTTTATTTCGCCACGGGCGAGAGTCCCAAGCGCGTCGGTTCGGGACATCACTCCATTGCACCGCTGGGCGTATTTTCCGCAAGTGACGGCTACATGGCACTCAGCATCTTTACCACCAAGTTCTGGCGCAATTTCTGCAAGACCATCGGCCAGCCGGAACTGGCGACCGATGCGCGCTTTGCACGCGCGGGCGCGCGCGTCGAGAACAAGCAGCTGCTGGAAAAACTTCTGCGCGATCTGTTTGCCAAACGCAGTCTGGCCGAGTGGGATGAACTGCTGACCGCAGGCGACGTCCCGCATGCGCGCGTGCGCAGCGTCGGTGATGCCCTTGAAGACGCGCACAGCCATGAACGCAATATGGTCCTGGAAACCGATCACCCCACCGCCGGCAAGATCCGCAATGTGGGGCGGGCCATCAAGTTTTCCGGGCATGATGCCGCCGCACCATTGCTGCCCGCGCCTTTGCTCGGCGGCAATACCGTTGACATCCTGTCCGACCTGCTTGGCTACGACAAGGCGAGGATCGAGGCATTGTTGTCGCACAAGTCCGTGGCGCAATGGACGCCGGAAGCCGCAGCAAAGAAAAAGGAGCACAAACATGGTTAGCATGAACAATCCGGCCCTGCCCTCACGCGGCGTCGTCGATGGCATTCGCATTGTCGATTTCAGCCAGTTCGCCGCCGGCCCCTGGTGCACATCGTTCCTCGGTGATCTTGGCGCCGACATCATCAAGGTGGAGCGCCCGGGCCGCGGCGATCCCTCGCGCGCCTTCGACACCATGTTCGGTGCTGGCAACAGCTCCTACTTCGCCGGCATGAACCGCAACAAGCGCAGCATTGCACTGGACCTGTCCACGCCCGAAGGTAAAGCCGTGGCCCGCAAGCTGCTATCGACCGCGGATGTCATCATCGAAAATTTCCGTCCCGGCGTCATGGACAAGCTGGGACTGGGATACGAAGCCTTGCACAAGGAATTCCCCAGACTCATCTATTGCGCCATCACGGCCTATGGAGAAAGCGGACCGCTGGTGGAAAAGCCTGGAATGGATGGCGTGATCCAGGCCATGGGTGGCGTCATGGGACATACCGGAGAGCCCGACGGCACACCCACCCGGATCGGCGTTCCCATCGCCGACTTCACGGCTGCCTTCCTGTCGCTCTCGGCCATTTCGCTGGCGCTGTTCGACCGCGAACGCACCGGCAAAGGTCAGAAGGTCGGTGTGGCACTGCTCGACGGCCAATTGGCCCTGTTCGCCAACCACATGCCGGGCTTTGCCGTCACCGGAAAGCCCGACAAGCCGGCCGGAACCGCCCATCCGCAGATCGAACCGTCGCGTGTCTATTGCACGCAGAACGGCCACATGGTGGTCACCTGCTTCACCGAGGAATTCTGGCAGCGATTCGCCCGTACTATCGAACTACCCGAATTGATTGCCGATGAGCGTTTCAAGGACAACATGGCGCGCGTGAAAAACCGCATCGTCCTGACCGAACTGATCGAGGCCAAACTGACAAAACGCCCGACCGCCGAATGGATCGACCTCCTCGAGAGCAATGATGTCCCCTGCACCCAGGTCAATATGCTGCGCGACCTTTACACCAACCCGCAGGTGCTGCAGAACCGGATGATCGTCGACGCGCCGCACCCCACGGCAGGGACGGTCAAAGTCATCGGCAACCCGCTGCGATTCAGTGAGGCCCAAGCGAGCATCCGGCGCGGTGCGCCTGAGCTTGGTGGCGACTCCATTGAAATCCTGCAGGAAGCCGGCTATACGGCCGAAGAGGCACAAACGCTTCTGGCCAGCGGCGTCATTGCCGTACCCAGGCGTGACGTCAAGTAAAAGTTAACTGAACCCGAGAGGAAGACGACATGGCCAACACGGAACTGGTGACCTACACACGCAAGGGGCGGGTCGCCGAGCTGCGCTTCAATCGCCCGGAAAAGCTCAATGCCCTCAGCCACGAAATGGTGGTCGACCTGAGTGCCGCAATGTATCGTTTTGATGCCGATCCCGAGGCCTGGGTCGCGATTTTCAGCGGCGAAGGGCGCGCTTTCTGCGCTGGCGCCGATGTCAGCAGCCGCATCGGTTCCGCGGCCGGACGCGGCGTCGGTGGCGGCCCCAAGGTAACGGTATTTCTGAACGAGTACGAGCACATGAAACCAGTGATCGCCGCCGTGCACGGCTATGCTTACGGTGCCGGCTTCCGCTTCGTGCTGCACAGCGATCTGTCGATCGCAGACACCACCGCAAAATTCCAATTGAGCGAAATTGCCCGCGGAATCGATGCCTCGCAATTGTGGGCCGAAATGAACCTGCGCGGATTCGGCAGCTTCGCTGACGACATCGCCATCAGCGGGCGAGCCTGCGGCGCGCAGGAAGCCTATGAGCGCGGCGTCATCTGCCGCGTCGTTCCGGAAGGCAAACACATCGAAGGCGCCTACGAAATGGCCGACCAGGTATTGAGCAACCCACCCCTTGCGGTGCGCGCCATGGTGCGAACCCGCCGCTCGCGCCTGCGGCAACTCGAAGCGCAGACTGCGGCGGTGCGCCAGGAACGCACGTTGCATCTGACCAATGATTTCAGGGAAAGCGTGGCAGCGCTAACGGAAAAGAGAAAGCCTGTATTTACTGGAACCTGATGGATAGTTTGCCAGGAAAATACTGAACAAGTCTCAATATTGGAGAAAGCATGCACAGTGTCTCCTCTAAAGTGGGGGATATACAAGGGGGCGTCGCCCCCTTGTTCAGTCATTCCCTGGCGGACTGACAAACCAACTACTGGCCATTGCCGGTAAGGAAAAATGCGGCCCAGAAAAACGGGTGCTGAAAATCCTTGCGTACCTCGTTCTGGGCGTCCCGAAGGGCTTCTGATTTTTTCAGCCCGCGAAACAAGGCTTCGTAAAATCGCAACATGAGCTGACTGGTAGCGTTGTCATCAACCTGCCAGAGACTCGCGACAATGTTGCTCGCGCCGGCATACAGAAACCCGCGCGTCAGGCCAATCACATCATTGCCGTTCATGACTTCACCCAATCCCGTTTCACAGGCCGACAGCGTGATCAGATCGGCCTTGAGCTTCAATCCGTAAATCTCCGCCACTGTCAGTGACCCGTCATTGTCCGCATCCTTTGCCAGCAACAAACGGGACTCCAGCGCGCCGGAACTTGAGAACTCACCGTGGGACGCAATGTGCAAATACCGGTATGAGGAGGAAAATTTCTTGAACGCCGTTTCCGTAGCCTGCTTTCTGATGAGGATTTCCGCATCGCTCAATTTGCCGCGGATATTGCGCACCTCGGTTTCAGCATTCGGAAGATCCAATCGGGAATCGCCCAAGTCCGGGTTGCCCAACAGGAATACAGGACCCACCGGACCCGCGCTGGGCGGTCGGATGTAACGTGTCACCGTCGCGCTCGGTAGATAGCGCAGCGTGCGGCTGGCCAGCAGAAAATCCGAGCCATCGTGAAGCGCAGCGAACGGGACATAATGCAGCATGCCATGGGGAATCATGACCAATTTGCGTTCATCGGCTCGCAATGCCAGCGGTGCAATCAATCGCTGGTAAAGACGCTGTGAAATGGCGATTGCATCCGCCCCCATGTTCTGGAGGTTTTCGCGGAATCCGCGAATATCCTGTTCCATTCCCGCGGCTGAGAGTTTCGCCAGCCGAATGTCCTTTTTTCCGAGAACGAAGGCATACAGCGACTCCGCCTGGCCGAAGTACTGAACAAACACCTCGCCTTCCTCAAGGCCTGCCTGCAGTTCGTGGACAGGCGTCGAGTTGACTGTGATCAACGAGGCAATCGAAGGCACCGCGGTCACCAGTTGAGTCTGCGCAATGACTAGGTTCCGCTTGCCTCCTGCTTCGCCTTGGCCGGCATCAACCGGCGCCTGGGCAACTGACTCCTGCACCGCCTGCCGATACTCGGCCAGTTGTGATCGCGCGATCAACGGCGCGTCCGGGGGAATCGCAATCGACTCCCGGCCCGCCAGCAGATCGACCAGCGCTCGGGATTTGGATCGTTCGACATATTCGAACGCGACATCCAGCTTGCCCAATCGCAAGGCGACGGCGATAAAATTGCCGTAAGCGGCCTGCTTGTCGCCTACGAAACCGATCTTGTTTGCCTCGGTGTTGACGGAGGCGCGCTGCTGCTCAATGACATCAATGGCGCGCTTATAGAAGTTGAGCGCTTCTTCGTCGCGCTTGTCGGCTTCGGCTATCCTGCCCCGATCAAACAACATCAGCCAGAAGATGTCGCCGTTGGATTGCACCTGACGCAATCCGAGCATCCGATCAAAACCCGCTCTGGCCTCCGCCATTCGACCGGACTCCAGACGCGCCTTGTTCAGCATATAAGTCCGTGGCAATTCTGCCCACAGCCAGTTGCTGTAGCCCTTGAAGGCAGCACCGGACACCAGGTCATCCAGAAAAGCATCAACCTTGAACGTCGAAACACCGCCGAGCGAGTCGATCACCTTGGTGTAATTGCCGACCGCCAGATTGGAGCGTGCCAAAGCCATTGCCTTGGCATTGGCGAACTGGCTGTACAGCGGCCAGGCCACGCTGACCTTTTCCAGCGTGGCAATCTGTTCCAGGGCTTGTGGCTTGTCCTTCTTCAATGAAGCGGCAATGGCAATGGTTGCAATCGCCTGAATCTCCACATCCTTGTCGGCAGAATTCGTGCTGCGGTACCAATCCAGGGCGCGACGCGCATGCATGATGGCATCGTCATAACGTGCCAGGTCGACGAATGCCTCGGCGCGCATGAGATGCATGACTGGTGTCGCGTCGTCCAGACCGAAAAGGCGCGTGCGGCGATTCTTGCCGGCGAGGTTTTTCTCCAGCTTATCGAGGCAATCGATCAGTCGATCGTAGCGTTTGGTCTTCGAATAGGCATAACACAAGGCATGCAGATCCGGCGTATCCAGCGGGCCTTTGGCGGCATCCGCCTCGAGCATTTTCTCGAGTTGATCGAAGCGCCCGCTTGCGGCGAAAGCAATCTGGTCGCCGGTGCGATCTGCTCTTGCCATCCCGCCTGTCCCGACAAGAATGGCAAGCAGCAGCAGCGACGCTGCGTTCTTGGGCGCTGAAAATCGGAATGTCATGCGCACCTCGCTATCGTTCCGGATTGGGTTCCGGATTTGCCGCGCTCCTAGCAGCCTGTCGGACTTAGCCGACACTTATTTATTGAACTTGTCATCGAGGCCATAGAGTAAACGTTCTTTGATATGGGCATAGGATACACAGGCGAGGCGAACGAATGACACGATTTGTGACGGTGAATCGAGGCACGGCGTACC